>VBAB01000538.1 GCA_005888525.1 Alphaproteobacteria bacterium | reverse complement strand
TTGGCTGATGAGGCTGAGGCCGGTGAACGGCGACACATACACGCCGGCGACGTAGTCGGAGCGGTTCGTCTGAAGCCCGCTGACGGGGGAGTAGTTGAAGGCTACTAAGGTGGGATCGAGCCCCGGATTGGCGTACGGGTTGTCGCCGGCCAAATGCAGGCTTTGTCCGAAGACGGCGCGCAGATAGCCGCCGTTGTTGGCCTGGAACGTGTACTGGATGCCCAGGTTGGCACGCGTGCCGGTCT
>VBAB01000537.1 GCA_005888525.1 Alphaproteobacteria bacterium | reverse complement strand
ATCTGCCCGCGCGCGCTCGCGAATGGCGTCCACACCTGACCGATCGGGTCGATCATCTTGCGCCGCCAGTCGGCTTCCAAGACGGCGACGTTCGTGTCTGTCCGCATCGGGCTGCTACCGTCGAAGCGGGTCATGCTGCGCGCATGCGCGGTGAAGCTCAGCTCTCCGCCGAGCACCGGGGAGCCGAGGATGTAGTTGTAGTCGATGACCGGGAGCACCCAGGA
>VBAB01000505.1 GCA_005888525.1 Alphaproteobacteria bacterium | reverse complement strand
GGAGAGCGCGGTGAAGGGGCAGACCGACCAGTGGTGGAAGACCATCATCGACGAGGACACGATGGGCCTGAATTGCACTACGGGAACTGGCGAATGCACCGTCGGCAAGCCGGGCAAGCTCGTCAAGGTCGAGCCGGCTGAAGCCGACGCGGCGATCCTCGAGGCGGCCATGAAGGACGTCGTGCTCAAGCGCTGGGCCAAGCGTTGCGGCAGCGATGCCGCCTGCATCAGCAACGACACCATCGGCAAAGTGGTCGGCTTGACCGCCACTCAGTGAGACGGGGGTAAAGGGCCGGATGCAGCTGGGCTGCTGCATCCGGCCCCATTCTTGGTAGGCCGCACGCGGGGGGCGTGGGCTCGATGCAAACACCACTCAAATGGTTCGGCGCAATTGCGCGGTTTTGCGCAATCGTCGCCGGCTGGGCCCTGATGGCCATCTCGGTCGCCATGTGCGTCGAGATCGTAGGTCGCAAATACTTCGATTTCTCGTTGAAAGGGCTCGATGAGATCGGCGGCTACGTGCTGGCCGGCGTGTGCGCATTCGGTTTCGCCTACACGCTCAGCATGCGCTCGCACATGCGCGTGACGCTGCTCTTTCCCTACGTGTCGGCTTCCGTGCAGGCGCTCCTCAACGCGCTGGCCATGCTCACGCTGGCGGCCATGGCCGCCTTCTGTGCCTGGCGCGGCGGCTTTGAGGTTCTCGACGTCCTGACATCCGGGAAGCATTCCAATTCGCCGCTACAGGCTCCGCTCTGGGTGCCGGAGTCGATCTGGCTGGCCGGCATGGTGCTCTTCGCTGTCGGGGCGGTTCTCATGGCTTGGCATGCGCTCGCGCTGTTGTTTCGCGACCGTGCCCTGCTCAATCGGATCTATGGCCCCCAATCGCTCGAGGAAGAGATCTCCATGGAGATCGGGCACGCCGAGGCCCGCGAAGGCATCAACAAAGCAAGCCGGACATGATGGATATCGCCTCCGTGACAATCGGCTTCCTCATCATGTTGGGGGCCATGACGCTCGGTTTGCACATTGCCACCGTGATGTTCGGCGTCGGTTTTATCGGCGCCGCACTCTACTTCGGTTGGCCCGGCGTCAACTCGATGATTGTCGTCTATCTGGGATCGATGGACGAATCCGTGCTGCTGCAGCTGCCACTGTTCATCATGCTTGGTGAAATCCTCGTCCGCTGCGGCGCAACCGATCGCATGTACCGTTCGCTGACCGATTGGCTCAATCCGCTGCCGGGCGGCCTTCTGCACACGAACGTGGCAGCTTCCGCGCTGTTCTCCGCGGTCTCAGGCTCGTCGGTCGCAACGGCGGCGACGATCTCCACCGTCGCACTGCCGTCGTTCAAGAAGAAGAGCTACGACACCCGCATGGTGCTGGGCTCGATTGCCGCCGGAGGCTCGCTCGGAAACCTCATTCCGCCCGGCATCGCCTTCATCATTTACGGCGTGCTCACCAACACATCCGTGGCCCGGCTCTATGCCGGCGGCGTCTTTCCGGGCGCCCTGCTGACCGTGATGTTCATGGCGACGATCATACTGCTCACGTGGTGGAGGCCCTCGATCGCCCCGCGCGAGGTCGTCACCGACCCCATGCTCGTGCGCTTGAAACGCCTCGTCGATCTCCTGCCGCCGATACTCATATTCCTCATTGTCATGGGCTCGATCTACAGCGGTTGGGCAACCTCCAGCGAGGCGGCGGCGCTTGCCGTCATCGTCACGCTGCCGATCGCGGTGTGCTACGGCAAGCTCTCATTCGGGATGCTGCACGACGCTTTTCTGTCGACGGTCAATCTGACAGCGCTGAGCATGCTGATCCTGGCAGGCGCTTTCGCCCTCAATTTCGTGCTGGGCTTGCTCGGGGTGACTGCGGCGCTGACCAAGTTCGTCGCCTCCATGAATGTCACGCCGCTGCAACTCATCTACATTCTGTTCGTGTTCTACGTGATCCTGGGGACCTTCTTCGAGACGCTGCCGATGATGGTCGGCACGCTGCCGCTGGTGCAGCCGCTGATTCTCGCTGCGGGCATCGATCCGGTCTGGTTCGGCGTCTTCCTCGTGCTGATGTGCGAGATCTCGCTGATCAGCCCCCCTGTCGGTATGACCCTCTATGTGATCCAGGCGGTGCGAAACGAGGGGTCGATTGGCGACGTCTTCCGCGGCACAATACCGTTCTTCATCACCATGCTGCTGATGACGGTTCTGCTCATTCACTTCCAGGAGCTCGCTCTCTGGCTACCGCGCAAGGCCTTCGACTAGCTGCAACTCGCTGCCACGCATTTTCGACGCCATCGCGAGAGTGTTTGGCCGTAAGCGCGGAGCCGGTAGAGCGTGCACCATGGAGCGTGCTCGACCGGGTTTCCTTCCCGCTGACTGCAAGCGTAGCTTGGCTCCGCCAAGGAAAGGGGAGCCAGCGCGAGCTGCTTGCGGTCTGTGATATGCTGCAGTTTCGTTGCGCAACGTGACCAAAGCGAGCATCGGATGAGCCAACAAGTGGAAGTCGTGCCGGGCCGGAACTGCGACGGTTGCACGATGTGCTGCAAGCTGCTGAGCGTCGCCGAGCTCGACAAGCCGCCGGTGAGCTGGTGCACCTTGTGCGACGTGAAGGTCGGGTGCAATGCATACGCGGGGCGGCCAACCGAATGCCGGGACTTCTATTGCGGATATCTCCTCGATCCGACTCTGGACGAGCGCTGGAAGCCGTCGCACTGTAAGCTGGTCGTGACGCGCGAAGAGCAGCTGGGCGAGACGCTGATCCACAACGACCCTGCCCGGCCCGACGCCTGGCGCAGGGAGCCGTTCCATTCGCAGATCCTCGCATGGGCGGGGGCGGCGGTTGCGCAGGGACGGAAGGTGATCATATGGCAGGGCGATGCCAAGATCGCGGTTCTACCAGAGGCGCAGACCGCCTGACGTTTTCACGTGGATAACCGAGCCCGGCTTGCCTCGCGGGGTGCAGTATGCTGGAGGCTCGGCCAGCCGTGGGTGCGGTTCGAGTCGCTGGAGCTGCGCAACTTCATGCCCGAGATCGTCTGCATCTCCCCCATCGATGGGAAGGTCGTCGACAGGCGCGCGACCGCCACGCAGGGCCCGATACAGAAGGCGCTCAACGCCGCCTGGAAGGCGCGCAGAGAATGGGCGCATGTGCCTATCAAGGGGCGCGCGGCGGCCATGCTGCGCTTCCTCGAGGTCATGCGCGCCATGAACGGCGAGGTGGTGCCGGAGCTGGCGCGCCAGATGGGCCGGCCGGTGCGCTACGGCGGCGAGTTTCGCTCGTTGGCGGAGCGCGTCGAGTATATGGTTGCCATCGCCGAAGAGGCGTTGGCGCCGAGCGTACCGGAAGCAAGGTCGGGCTTCCGCCGCCAAATCTGCCGCGAGCCTTTGGGCGTCGTGCTCGTAATCGCGCCGTGGAATTATCCCCATCTGACTGCTGTCAACACCATCGTCCCGGCGCTGATCGCCGGCAACGTCGTGCTGCTGAAGGCCTCATCGCAAACGATTCTCACCGGTGACCGCTTCCAGATCGCCATGGACCGGGCCGGCGTCCCCAAGGGCGTGTTCCAGCACATCGTGCTCGACCATCGCGGCGCCGAGCTGATGATCGGCAATGGCATGGTCGATCATGTGGCTTTCACCGGCAGCGTGGAGGGCGGGCGCGCCATCGAGCGCGCGGCGGTAGGCACCTTCACCTCCATCGGGCTCGAGCTGGGCGGCAAGGACCCGGCCTACGTGCGTGCCGACGCCCGCCTCGAGCACGCGATCGAGAATACCGTC
>VBAB01000504.1 GCA_005888525.1 Alphaproteobacteria bacterium | reverse complement strand
TGGCGCCCTCTCGGCGCCAGTGCTGGCATGTTGGTGTCAGACCCTTTGGGTCTGATACCGTTGCACAAACCTCTCTTTGGCGTAGAGCCATGGTGTCAGACCCGGAGGGTCTGACACCGACGATAGCGGTGTCAAAACAGCGAGCCTTGGCTTCCACCCTGCGGACCGCTTTTCGGCCGGGGTGCGGCGCGCGTCGGTGGCAGCTGTTTGGCGCCATCTCTCGCACCGCCGGAGAGCGCCTGTGCATCGACGCGGCCATCGGCGAGCTCGATGTCGATGCGCTGGCCCGCGGCAATGTGTGCGGCCGAGCGCAGCGCGCGGCCTTCGCTGTCGCGCACGAGCGCGTACCCGCGCTGCAGGACGCCCTGATAGCCGAGCGAGGCCAGCAGCTTGGCGCAGCCGTCGAGATGGCGCCGACGGTCGGCGACGCGGGCGAGTAGGGACTGGCGCGCGCGGGAGGCCAGAACCTCCACACGCTCGTTGCAGCGGGCGATGCGAACGACGATGGGCTGCAGGCCGAGACGGCCGGCGGTGCGCTCCAGCCTGGCGCGTCGCGGCCCGGTCGTGCGCGTGAGCGAGGCGGTCGCGCGCCGGCCCAGGGCGTCGAGCCGATCGCGCGTGCGCGCGAGCCGGCCCTCGAGCAGCCGTGGCTGCAGGCGCGAGGCGCAGCGGGCCAATTGCGTGCCGTGAGCACGCGTGTTGGCGAGCAGCGCCCGGCCGAGGCGCCGGTCGACGGCGTCGAAGCGCTGCCGCGGCAGGGCCAGCAGGTCGCTGCGGCGCGGCAGGCCCCGCACGGCGGCACGCAGATGCGCCCGCATGCCGTCGAGAGCCCGGCGTGCGGAAGTACCAAGCCTCAGGCCCAGCTTGCCGGTCTGCTCCAGCAGCTCGGAATACTTGGGCACCGCCCATTCGGCAGCCTTGGTGGGCGTGGGGGCGCGGGCATCGGCGGCGAGATCGATGAGGGTCCAGTCGGTCTCGTGGCCGACCGCGGAGATGATGGGAATGGTGCTGGCGGCGGCGGCGCGCACGACCATCTCGTCGTTGAAACCCCACAGGTCCTCCAGGCTGCCGCCGCCGCGGGCGACGATCAGCACATCGGGTCGCGGCAGCCGACCGCCCACCGGCAGCGCGTTGAAGCCGCGGATCGCTCCGGCCACCTCGGCGGCGCAGGTCTCGCCCTGCACGCGCACCGGCCACAGCACGACGTGCGCGGGGAAGCGCTCGCTGAAGCCCGCCAGCATGTCTCGGATCACGGCACCGGTGGGCGAGGTGACGATGCCGATCACGCGCGGCAAGAACGGTCGCGGCTTCTTGCGCGCGTCCTCGAACAGGCCCTCGGCCGCGAGCGTCTTCTTGCGCTCCTCCAGCAGCGCCATCAGCGCGCCGATGCCGGCCGGCTCCAGCGCGTCGATGACGATCTGGTACTTGGAGGAGCCGGGGTAGGTGGTGATGCGGCCGGTGGCGATAACCTCCAGCCCTTCCACCGGCTTGAGCTTGAGGCCCTGCACGGTGGTGCGCCAGATCACGGCTTCGATCTTGGATTTCTCATCCTTCAACCCGAAATAGCAGTGGCCCGAGGAGTGGGCGCCGCGGAAGCCCGAGATCTCGCCGCGCAGGCGAACGTAACCGTAGGCGCCCTCCAGCGTGCGCTTGATGGCGGAGCTCAGCTCCGACACCGAGTATTCCGGCAGATTGGCGCCCATTGCGGCGTTCTGGCCGGCATCCTGGCGGGCGGCGCGGGCTAGCTCGGCCACGGATTTCCTCTGGCTTTGTTCAGCATCGCTTCGATGATACATGAGGATGGCGGACACGGGGCCAGTTCTGGTCGACTTTCCAGAGCTTTTGCGGGATCTTCGTTGATGAACGTTCTCCTCATCGGTTCCGGTGGCCGCGAGCACGCGCTGGCCTGGGCCCTTTCCGCGAGTCCGCTGCTGGGCAAGCTCTACTGCGCGCCTGGCAATGCCGGCATCGCCGAGGCCGCCAGCTGCGTGCCGCTCGATGTGACCGACCACGCCGCCGTCATCCGGTTCTGCGCCGACAACCGGGTCGGTTTTGTCGTCGTGGGGCCCGAGGCGCCGCTGGTGGCAGGCCTCGCCGACGACCTCGCGGCCGCCCGGATCAAGGTATTTGGCCCATCCAAGGCGGCTGCGCAACTCGAGGGCTCGAAGGGCTTCACCAAGGACCTGTGTCGCGAGTTCTCGATTCCCACCGGCGCCTATGGCCGCTTTGCCGATGCGCGCTCCGCCAAGGCCTATCTGGCGGCGCAAAAGTTGCCGATCGTCATCAAGGCCGACGGCCTGGCGGCCGGCAAGGGCGTGGTCATCGCCGAGACGACGGCGGCGGCCGAGCGTGCAATCGACGCCTGCTTCGCCGGCGCATTCGGAGCCGCGGGCAGCGAGATCGTCATAGAGGAATTCCTGGAAGGCGAGGAAGCGAGCTTCTTCGCGCTGGTCGACGGGGAGCACGTGTTGCCGCTCGCCACGGCGCAGGACCACAAGCGGGTCGGAGATCGCGACACGGGCCCCAATACCGGCGGCATGGGGGCCTATTCACCGGCGCCGGTGATGACGCCCGAGATGACGCGCCGGACGCTCGAGGAGATCATCCGGCCCACCGTGCGGGGCATGGCGGCGCGCGGGACGCCGTTCAAGGGGGTGCTCTTTCTCGGCGTCATGATCACCAAGGATGGCCCCAGGCTCTACGAGTACAATGTGCGCTTCGGCGACCCCGAGTGCCAGGTGCTCATGATGCGCCTCAAGTCGGACTTGCTGCCGGCGCTGATCGCCACCGCCGACGGCGTGCTCGACACCTTCGATTTGCGCTGGCACGAGGACGCCGCGCTCACCGTCGTCATGGCCGCGAAGGGCTATCCGGGCGACTACGCCAAGGACACCGAGATTCGCGGCCTGGAGGCGGCGCGAGCAGTGCGGGGGGTGGAGATCTTCCATGCCGGCACGCGCCGCGACGGCAACCGGTTGCTCGCTGCCGGCGGGCGCGTGCTCGGTGTCACGGCACGCGGCAAGACGGTCGCCGAGGCACAGGCCCGCGCCTACGAGGCCGTGCGCGCCATCGATTGGCCCGGCGGGTTCTACCGCACCG
>VBAB01000503.1 GCA_005888525.1 Alphaproteobacteria bacterium | reverse complement strand
GAACACGTGGATCAGCTGCTCGGCGACGATCAGGCCGCCCGTCGTGATCAGGATCTGCTTCAGGTGCTGGCCGTAGACCGGCATGATGATGACGCGCTCGAATGCCCAGCCGAGGATGCCCGTGCCCACCATCGCCGCCAGGATCGCGAGGCCCAGCGCCGCCAGGTTCAGGGCGAGCGAGTCGGCCTGCATCCAGCCGGCCAGCGGGATGAGCGTCGTCATGGCGAGGTAGGCGCCGACGGCGATGAAGGCGCCATGGCCGAAGTTGAGCACGTCCATCAGCCCGAACACGAGGGTGAGGCCGCTGGCGATGACGAAGATCATCATGCCCATGGCAAGTGCGGCGACGGTGAGCGTCACCCAGGTGGTGGGGTTGCCGATCAGCGGGTAAGCGGCGGCCGCCAACACGGGCACGAGCAGCACCGGCAGGTAGTCGGCGCGCACGACAGGGATGGGCTCGGGTGCCGCGGCGTTTGGTGCTGCGCTCGTTTCGGCCATCAGGGCAGCCTCACGTATCGGCTTTGTTGACGTACCGATATTCCTCCCACGGTCCAGCGCGCGCCATTCCCCTCCCCTTGATGGGGAGGGGTTAGGGGTGGGGTGAAAACACGGGGGCAATTGGCAATGTGGCCCACCCAAACGTGCGCGGAGCGGCCCATCGCAACTAACGCTCTCTGGGGTTCCCCCCACCCCCATCCCCTCCCCACGAGGGGGAGGAGAGACCCTTGCGGCTCGCGTTGGTGAGCCGAGCGCGGTCTGGATTTGCGGAATTGCTCGCACGCATGCCGGCGGTAGCGGTATCGCAATCGTCTCATCGCCGGTCGCCTCATCCACGCGCCTCCAGCGACAGCCCGAGAAGGCGCGTCTGCGTGGCCGTATCGCGTGCGAGCTCGGCCATGCTCTCGCGGTGCACGATGCGGCCGTCGTCCATCACCACGGCCCAATCGCCCAGCGCCTCGGCGAAACGGAAGTTCTGCTCCACCAGCAGGATGGTGGTCTCGTCGCGTTCGAGCTCTTTGAAGGCGCGGATCATGTTGTCGATGATGGCGGGCGCGATGCCCTTGGTGGGCTCGTCGATCAGGATCAGCGTGCGCGGCTCGATGATGGCGCGCGCGATCGACAGCATTTGTTTCTGCCCACCCGACAGCACGCCGGCAGGATGCGTCCAGAAGCGCTTGAGAGCCGGAAAGAAGCCGAAGATCCAGTCGAGCCGCGCGGAGGCGGGCGGTCCCCCCTGAGCGGCGAGGATCATGTTCTCCTGCACGGTCAGATCGGCGAACACCCCCATGGATTCGGGCACATAGGCGATGCCGGCGCGCGAGATATCGGGCGTGGCCCAGCCGCCGATCTCGTGGCCCGCGAAGGTCACCTTGCCCCGGCTCGGTTTCCACAGCCCCATGATGGTGCGCAGGGTGGTGGTCTTGCCGGCACCGTTACGCCCGAGCAGGACGGTCATGGCTCCGCGCGGCACGACGAAGTCCACGCCTTGCAGGATGTGGTATTGGCCGATGTGGGTGTGCACGCCTTCCAGCGTGAGCAAAGGCTCAGCCATGGGGCGTCTCCGCCGAACCGGCCCTGGGGCTGGCTGCGACACCCAGATAGGCCTCCTGCACCACCGCGGAGCCGATCACCTCGGCCGGCTCGCCGTCGGCGACCAGCCGCCCGTTGTGCAGCACGACGATGCGGTCGGCCAGGCTCTTGACCACGTCCATCTTGTGCTCGACCAGCAGAATGGTCTTGTCGCCCTCGCCCTTGAGCTTCTTGATGAGGTCGAGGATGACAGGCACGTCGTCCACCGACATGCCGGCCGTCGGCTCGTCGAACATGAAGACGTGCGGCTCCAGCGCCATCATGATGGCCACCTCGAGCTTGCGCTTGTCGCCGTGCGGCAGGGCGACTGCCGGGGTGTCGCGCTTGTCGGCGAGGTTGGCGGCCTCGATGAAGCGTTCTGCGCCCTCGATCCAGTCGCGCCGGCTGTTCCAGCGCGACAGAATATTGGCGCCACCGCCGGCGTGGGCCTGCACGGCGAGGCGCACGTTCTCGTGCACGGTGAGGTTGGGGAAGAGATTGGTGAGCTGGAAGGCGCGGCCGATGCCGAGCTTGGCCCGCCGCGCCGCTCCGAGCTTCGTCGCCTCGACGCCGTCGATCAGCACGGCGCCGGCGCTGGCGGGCAGCTGTCCCGAGATCAGGTTGAAGTAGGTGGTCTTGCCCGCACCGTTGGGGCCGACGATGGCCGTCAGCGTGCCCGCATGGAAAGCGGCGCTCACGCCGTCGACGGCGACGTGGCCGCCGAAGCGGATGGTGAGATCGCGCGTTTCCAAGACCGGCTTGGCCATGCCGCCCGCCCTCGCTCGCATCGGTGTCATGCCGGGGTTTATCCCCGGCATCCAGCCATCCGCGAACGCCGGAGCGCGCGGCAGGATGGATCCCGGCGACCCTCGGAACAAGCCCGAGGGCAGGCAAGCGCCGGGATGACAACTCATTACTTCACACGGATCGGGAGCGGCATGTCCTTGGCGGGGATGGTCGCCACCAGGTCCAGGACGTCGTTGTCCTTGGCGTCCTTCTTGATGCGGAAGTGGTACATGTCCTGCAACGCCTGGTGGTCCTCCTTGCGGAAGGTCATGGGACCCTTGGGCGTGTCGAAGGT
>VBAB01000502.1 GCA_005888525.1 Alphaproteobacteria bacterium | reverse complement strand
CTTCGATCCCCAAGATCGAGGGACACTTGCCGCAACGTCGCTCTGGACCTGCCGCAAGTCCTTAGTCTGCAGCCTACGAACTGCGATCATGATGGGCGCTCCACCCAATGTCGGGGCCGCAACGCTCTTGCCGTCGCGGACGCGTTTTTCCGATTTCACGCAAACCAGGAAAGAACCCACAAGGGGCGGAAAGCTCGGACGATGGGAATGAAATTCGCGGTCGCCTATTTGTAACAAACCCGAACGGGCAGTGGTGGGCCTGCTCCGCGAATTGACGCCGAACGAGGTGAAACATGGCACGTGAACCAGCACGGTACGCGAAGGTTGCTGACGATCTCGGATTGAAAAACCAACCCGCGGTCGCGGACCGCGCGCCCCGCACAATACTGGCTCTCTTGGTCATGGGGATCGCCTGCGGCCTTGTTGCGAGCCTGGTTGCAAATGGCTTGGGGCACGCGTCGGAGAGTGGTGCCAGGCTTTCGGAGAAGGTCCGCGATCAGCGTTCGGGGGCGCCCGTCCAGTCGCCACGTCCTGCAAGTGTCCTCGATAGCCTTCAGCGTCTCCCAGAGTCCGTGCGCACCAGTCTGCAAGCCAGCAAGACCCTATCCCCCAAAGACGTGTGCCGAATTGCTGAAGGGCTCATGCGGGAACCTACCGTGGGGGGTCTCGATACGATCGCTCGCTATCTATCGAAAGACGTGCACCGCTGGAGTGATCGCATGATCACCTTGTATCTGAGTGCCGATCCGAAGCTGGTGAAAGCCACAGACAAAGGCGAAATGAAAACGCGTCTCTTGAACAAATGGGAAAGCGACCGCGGAATGGCGCAGCGGTTGCTTCAAGGATGCGGCGTCGTCGTGAGAACCGCCATCGGCCGCGGGCGCCCCGTCATCGAGCGCGAAGCGCCCGAAATATTGGCCGACATCGTATCGGTGATTGCCACCGGACTTCGAAAGAACGAACCCGACGCCATCGCTGCCGCCGAGGCGCTCGCACGAGCCGAAGAGACTCTCCGCATATCCCTGAAATAATCATACCGCCGAATGCGGATACTGACACTGAGGCAGCGACGGAGCGGTCTTTGCCTGTCGAGCCTCCAACCCCGTCCTGAGCTTGTCGAAGCACGCTTGGAGCGCGCGGCCCGCCCTTCGACAAGCTCAGGGCGAGGTGTTGATTGCGTCGACCCTTCGCGTCATCGCGCGTGGGTGCTTTCGTGCCCGAGGCGGTCGTCGCTCAGAGCGAAGCTGCGGCAGCTGAGGCTTCGGCTTCGGCGTCGTAGTTCCAGATCCAGGCGCGTTCTTGGTGCTGGGCGGCCAGCTGCCGGTCGCGGGCACCGAGGTCGCCGCTCGATGCCTCATAGCGGGCGCCGTTCAGGCGCGACTTGAGTTGAACGCCGGCGGTGTGCTCGCGCCGCAGCCGCTCGTAGATCAGCAATGCCCGTGGGGCCGAGGTCCGGTCGGCGCGGCTCAACACCGTCGCCAAGGCGACACCGTCCTCGATGGCCTGATTGGCGCCTTGTCCGGCGTGCGGCAGCATCGGGTGGGCGGCGTCTCCAAGCAAAGTCAAACGCCCGCGCGTCCAGTTTGCGAGCGGCTCGCGATCGTAGAGACCCCAGCGGAACGTGGTCTTCACCTGGGCGATGATGGCCTCAACAAGCGGGTCCCAGCCGGCGAACTCGCGGGCCAGCGCGGCGGGGTCGCCGGGCTGCGACCAGGACTCCTTCGTACGCTCGTCGGTCGACACGAAGCCGACGTAGTTGATGAGCTCACCGGCGCGCACGGGAAAGACCAGAAAATGCTTGCCCGCGCCTAGCCAGTTGCGCATCGCTCCCGTCGGCCAAGCGACGCTTGCCGCCGAGACGAGCCCCCGACAGGCGACCGACCCGGAAAACAGCGGCGGGGAAGGGGCCACCACGAACTGCTGCAGCGTCGAATGGATACCATCCGCTGCGATCACGACGTCGGCCGTGGCGCGCGCGCCGTTGGCGAACGTGAGGGTCGCCTGCTCGTCATCCTGCTCGAAGCCGATGCATCGGTGGCCTGTGTGGACGACGCCGGCAGGCAACCGGTCGACGAACATTGCCAGCAAGTCGGCGCGATGCATGCCGTAGAATTCGATCTTGCTCGCCAATTCAGGAGGCCACATCGCCGCGGCATAGGTTCCGTCCGGGCGGCGAAACTGCGGGTCGACCCACCTGGCACCAAAGCGGCCGAGCTCCTCTCCGAGGCCGAGCCGCCGCAGCATGCGGGCCCCGTTCGGCTGGATCGCCACGCCGGCGCCGACCTCGGTCAGGGCCGGAGCCTGCTCGTAGAGACAAACCCCCATGCCGCGCTGAAGCAGGGCGTTGGCAGCGGCAACACCACCAATGCCGCCGCCGACGACCGCCACGCGTAGTGGGCTAGGTCCAATCGACATTCAGGATTCCCATTGGGAATCGGTTCTGATTCATTGCGCTTCGGATCAACTGATTCGGAGCGCAGCGCATGGCGAAGCGGTACGAGCTCAATGACCAACAGTGGGCGCGTATCGCTGAGATGCTGCCGGGCAAGAAGTCCGATCCCGGCCGAACCGCCAAGGACAACCGCCTGTTCGTCAACGGCGTGCTCTGGGTCTTGAGATCGGGAGCGCAGTGGGACGAGCTGCCCGAGCGGTACGGCAAATGGAAGAGCGTCCACAAGCGCTTCACGCGTTGGGCGGAGAATGGCGTGTGGGAGCGTGTGTTCGCCGCTCTCATTGATGATCCCAAGAACGAGTACGTGATGCTCGATGCCACCCTCGTCAGGGCCCACCAGCAGGCCGCCACCGGAAAGGGCGCGGCCAAAAAGGGGGAGCGGACGAGGCTCTGGGGCGTTCCCGAGGTGGGCTGACGACCAAGATCCATCTGCTCGCCGATGCGCTCGGGCGACCGCTGCGCTTCCTTCTGACCGGCGGCCAGGTGCATGAGAGCCGCACCGCCGAAGTGATGCTGGACGGCGTCGAGGGCGATGCGGTGATCGCCGACAAAGCCTACGACAGCAACGCCATCCGCGACACGGTCAGGGCCGCCGGCATGAAGGCGGTGATCCCGTCGAACCGAAGCCGCAAGCGACGCATTCGGCACGACAAGGTGCTCTACCGCGAGCGCAACCGCATCGAGCGCTGCTTCAACAAACTGAAGCACTTTCGACGCCTCGCTACTCGCTATGATCGCCGCGCCCGCCACTTCCTCGCCTTCCTCTGCCTCGCTGCAACCATGCTATGGATGCGCTGAATGTCGATTCAGCCTAGCCCGTCGAGCTTGATGACGGCCACTCTTGTGAGCCGGTTCCGAGCCGCCAGATCAAGTAATCCTTCAGGGAGGCCTTCAACGGGGGAGAGCATCATGATCAGGTATCTGCGTCCCTTCTCCCATATCGAACTGGTTCCCGCCGTTGGTGCGATCATGAGCATCCGATGTTTCTCGATAACCTCGGCGACCGCCTCGGTGATCTCGGAGCCGTACGGTCCGAGAACTGCATCGACCTTGTCTTCTGTGATCAACTTCTCGTAGTTGCGGGCAGCCGCCTTCCCATCAGAGGCATCGTCGTACGTCACGAATTCGATTTGCCTGCCGACCACTCCACCCTCTGCGTTCACATGCTTCTGGCACAGCAAGTACCCCTCACGGCAGTACCCACCCTGCGCAGAGTACTGTTTTCCCGTGATCGACAAGGACGTGCCAATCCGAAGTGGTTGCTCGGTGGCCGCGGGGCCCGATAGCCCCATGACCAAAGCCGAAGCAAGGTATACGACTGCTAAGGGTGCCTGA
>VBAB01000501.1 GCA_005888525.1 Alphaproteobacteria bacterium | reverse complement strand
ATCGATCAGGTTGGTGGTCTGGGGCGTCAGCGGGCAGGTGAGCGCCACCATGTCGGAGGCGGGGAGCACCTCCGCCAGCCGCTCGTGTCCGTAAACGGCGTCCGCTCCCTCCCCGCCCCGGCTGGCATCGCGCCGCGTCGCCACCACTTTCAGATCGAACGCCTTGGCGAGCTTGGCGAGCCGCGAGCCGATGCGCCCCAGGCCG
>VBAB01000500.1 GCA_005888525.1 Alphaproteobacteria bacterium | reverse complement strand
ATTCGTCGGGCTTCCAGGCCTGGAAATGGGCAATCCCGGTGCCGCGGGCCGCGAACCGGGCGGCCATCTGGTAAGCGCCGTGTGCAAAGCAGATGTTGAGCTTGTCTTTGGCTGGAAGCATGGTCCTCCGATCAGAACGCGCGCACGAGAAAATACCGCAGCACCAGCTCCTCGTAGCGGCCGCTCTCGCGCATGCGCTTGAGCGCCGCGTTGATGAGCATCTTGAGCTGCGGGTCTTCGCGGTTGACGGCGATGGCCACCCCGTCGCCGAAATACTTGGGCTCGCCGAACGGCCCGCCCTTGAACTCGCAGCACGCCTTGGAGGCGGTGCCGTTGAGCCAGAAGGCAAGCGCGATCCCGTCGTCGAACAGGAGGTCGGTGGCGCCGCTGATGAGCGCGTCGCGCGCCAGCTCCGGTGTGTCGAAGGCGCGGATCGAGCTGTCGCGGAAGAAGGTACGCAGGTAGGCCTCGTGCGCGGTTCCCTTGGTGACGGCGATCTTCTTGCCCTCGAACCCCTCGGGGGTGGCGTCGAGGCGGCCCGCGCTGCGCTTGCCGGCGAAGCGGGCCGGCGTGTGATAGTAGCGGTCGGTGAAATCGACGATTTTCAGGGCGTTGCTGCTCACCGCATGCGAGGCGATGACGGCATCGGTCTCGCCTCGCCGCAGGGCGGGGAGCAATTCCGACCACGGCCGCACCTGGATGTCGCAGGCGGCCGCAAGCTCGAGGCAGACTGCCCTCGCCACGTCGACGTTGAACCCGGTCAGGACGTTGTCCTCGTCGTAGTAGTTGAACGGCGGATAGTCGCTGTCGGTGAGGAAGCGGATGGCGACGCGCCGGGGGATCTGCTGCGGCTCGGCCGGGTCGGCGGCAGACGAGGATGCGGGCGGCGCCTGTGCAACGACGCGCGGTAGCCCGCCGCTCCACGCGAGGAGGCCAACAAAAAGTAGGGCAACTGCGCTGCGCTTCGTCTGTAACATGCTCATCCGGGTTCGGCCTTTCGCGCGCGGACGCCATGGCCATGCAACGTCAGGGGCGGGGAGTTGCTGGCCGCAGCGGCGGCCGCGCTCCGATTCCCAGCGAGATACTAGCGCGGATGCGGCGACACGGACAGCCGGCTCGCGCGCCCCAGCCCCACCCTATCGGGCACGAATACGGCGAATACGGGTTCCTGGTCGGCAGCCTCATCGACCGCGCCACCTTGGAGCGTGCCGAGGCGGAGGCGCTCCTCTGCGACGTGCCTACTCACGAGGTGCTGCTGGCGACAGGGCGGGTCTCCCAGCTCGACTATGCGACCGCCCTGGCGCACCGACTCGGCGTTCCCAATGTCTCGTGGAACGCCCCGCTCGATCTCACCGATGCGGTCGACTGGCCGGCAACCGAGATCGGGCTGCCGGCGCGTCTCGCCGGGCGGCCGTGCCGTGTGCTCGCGGCGACGCAGGCGCCGCCGTCGATGCTTTCGGGGCACGTGGCAGCGTTGCGGGGGCAGGGCGTCGATGTGGTCTTGGCGTCGCAGCTCCTCATCGATGCGGCACTCGAGGCGCATGCGGGCCCACAGAAGATCGACCGGGCGGTGCGCGGCCTGCTGCGCCAGCAGCCGGCCAGCTCGGCTGGCGCTCGGGTCTCGACCTGGCAGATGATCGTCGCCGTCGGGGCGGTCGGCCTCCTCATCGGCGGGCTTGCCGTGCAGCCCGATGCGACGCTCGCCGCGCTGACGGCGCTGATCGCGCTTCCCTTCCTGTGCGTGACGGCTCTGCGCGTCGTCGCCTTGCGCCAGGGGCTGGCGCGACCCGCGGCCAGGACGCGGCCAGGAGGCCAGCGTGCTCCGCGCATCCCCGTCCGGTTCCTGCCGGTCTATACCGTGCTGGTGCCGGTCTTCCGCGAGGCGAACGTGCTGCCCGGCCTCATCCAGTCGTTGCGGGCGCTCGACTATCCGCCGGCCAAACTGGAGATATTCCTGGTTCTCGAGGCGGTCGACACCGAGACCCAGGCGGCCGTGGCGAAACTGGCCCTGCCGGGCAACTTCCGCTCGCTCGTCGTGCCGGAAGGGGGTCCGCAGACAAAACCCAAGGCCTTGAACTACGCATTGCAGTTCGCGCGCGGCGATTTCGTCGTGGTGTACGACGCCGAGGATCGTCCTCAGCCCGGCCAGCTGCGTCGCGCGTGGGACGTCTTCCGGCAGTCCCCGCCGGGGTTGGCGTGCCTGCAGGCACAGCTCAACATCTACAATCCGCGCCAGAGCTGGTTCACGCGCCAGTTCACCATCGAATATTCCGCGCTGTTCGACGCGATCCTGCCCGCGCTCGAGAAGCTGCGGCTGCCAGTGCCGTTGGGCGGCACGTCGAACCATTTTCCGCGCGCCACGCTGGTCGATATCGGCGCCTGGGATCCGTTCAACGTGACGGAAGACGCCGACCTCGGCGTGCGCATCGCGCGCCTGGGCTATCAGACGGGCGTGCTGGCATCGACGACGTGGGAAGAGGCCCCGCCGGTCTTCCGCGTCTGGCTGACGCAGCGCACCCGCTGGCTCAAGGGCTGGATGCAGACCTACCTGGTGCATACGCGTCAGCTGCGGCGCCTCAACAGCGAGCTCGGCTTGCCGGCGGCGATCGGCTTTCACGCACTGATGGGCGGGCTCATCGGCTCTGCCCTCGTGCATCCACTGTTCTACCTGCTGCTCGTCTTTCATTGGCTGTCGGGCAACCTGCTGGCGCCGTCGGAGACCGCAGCCGGCGCGGTGATGTGGACGATTGCGTTCATCAACCTCGCCTTCGGCTACGCCGTCTCGATTCTGGTCGGGGTGATCAGCGTGTGGCGCCGGCGCCGGCCGGACCTGGCCGTGCACGCGCTGCTGATGCCGCTGCTCATCTCGTTTGCCGCCTATCGCGCCCTCTACCAGCTCGCCCGCGATCCCTACCTGTGGGAGAAGACCGAGCACGGGGTTGGCTCTTGAGCCGAGGGACTGCGTCTCGGCACAAATTCCACTTCCGGTAGGGGGATTTACCGATATCGGTGGCGTTGCGTTCGCGCGAGGATCAACGTCCTTGCGCGGTAGCCAGCCTGCCGCGCCGCGAGATCGTGGCACGCAAACATGACTTACATCGAGCTCGGCCTTGGTCGGAATGAGACGCTC
>VBAB01000077.1 GCA_005888525.1 Alphaproteobacteria bacterium | reverse complement strand
AACCACCAATCCCGCCGAGGATGACTCACGCGCGCACAATTCGCATTCGGCGGTGTTTGCCGAGGTGAAGGTGGACGAGCAGCTCGGCGTGATCCGCGTCACCCGCGTCGTCAGCGCGGTCGCGGCGGGGCGCATCCTGAACACGAAGACCGCCAGCAGCCAGATCCTCGGCGGAGTGGTCTGGGGCATCGGCATGGCGCTGCACGAGGAAACGCTGATCGATCACAAATTCGGCCGCATCATGAATGCCAACATCGCCGAGTACCATGTCCCTGTGAACGCCGACGTGCACGACATCAATGTCATCTTTGTCGACGAGGCGGACGACAGCAATCCGCTCGGCGTCAAGGGTATCGGTGAAATCGGCATTGTCGGCGTCGCCGCGGCAATAGCCAACGCAGTCTATCACGCGACGGGAAAGCGCGTGCGCGACCTGCCGATCACTTTGGACAAGCTGAGCAGGTGACCCCAGCCTGCGCAGGGCAGGACGTAGCTTCCCTCGTCAGCTGAGTGCGCGACGGGTTCAATCGCATCGCTTACGTCGACTTGACGAATGTCCGATCCTGGGAAGGGTTTCGGATGCCGGCCCGACGCCCTATCAGCGAGGTTAAGGAGGGCCGAGACTCGAGGCACGCGATTCACACGATCGAGCACAGCAAGCAAATCGGTCGGCTCCATCGGTCCAGCCGACCATGCAAGGCGATCGCCGGGCCTCAACAAGCCCGCAGGGTCGATCTCCTCAGCCATATCTCGGTGGCCTCTTCTCGCGGAATGCGGCCACGCCTTCGGCGAAGTCGGGGCTTGCCCGCACGCGATCCCCGAGCACCTGTTCCAGGGCTTGCCGGCTCGCGGCGTAGTCGGCGATGCCGGCGCTGATCTGCGTCTTTACTGCCTGGACGGCGGACGGGCTGTTCGCCGCGATCGCACGTGCGGTTTCGACGGACGCTGCCAACACCTCGGACGCCGGCACGATACGGTTGACCAGCCCGATGCGGGCGGCGAACTCCGCCGTCACCAGGCGACCCGTGAGCAGCAGGTCCATGGCGTGAACGTAACCGATCTGTTGCGCAAGCTTCACCGTCGCGCCGCCGAAGGGATAGATCGACCACTTCACCTCCGGCAGACCGAAACGCGCATGCTCTGCCGCAAGCCGGATGTCCGTCGACAAGAGGAGCTCGACACCGCCGCCGGCGCAGTCTCCGTTTACCGCGGCCACGATGGGCTTGGGATATGCCTTGGCCTTCAGCAGGGCACGGTCGATCAGCCGCGCCGCTTCCTCAGGCGCCGAAAGATCGCCGCTGATGTCGGCGCCCGAGCAGAAGGCCTTGTCGCCGGCTCCTGTGATGACAATGCATCGGCAATCCTCCGCTGCCCCAAGCCTCTCCCATACTTCGGCCAGTTCGCCCATCGCCGCGCGCGTAAGGGCGTTGCGCTTCGGCTGATTGTCGATCGTTATCAGCGCGACATGGTGGGCGGCTTCTTTCACTTGAAGCGTCACGGAGGTCTCCTGTGTGGGACATACGCTCGTCCGTCGGCCGGGACCGGCCACACGTAGACGCCGCATCAGCTGGATTGTTATTGTCTGCGTGGTGTCTCCGGTTCGGCCCCAATAACATATGCAAGCGCCCCTCAGCCGCACAATGTTCGAGCTGCTCTGCGAGCAGGCCGCGGCCGTCCCTGAACGGGCCTTTGCAACCACGGTCGATACCTGCATCTCCTATGCAGCGCTCGAGGCCCGGGCTCGGACTGTGGCGCAGCGCTTGCATAGGTCCGGGATCCGGCGCGGTGACCGAGTAGGCCTGCTTTGCGACAACCGCATAGAATGGCTCGAAGTCTTCTTCGCCGCTGCGGCGATCGGGGCCATCATTGTCCCGTTCAGCACTTGGTCGACGGCAAGAGAGCTGGATTTCCTTCTGAGCGACTCGAAGGTGCGATTGCTGTTCGCCATTCCTCGCTTCGGCGAACGCGTCTTTGCCGAGGACATTGCAGCATTGCGTTCCAGCGCCGCCCATCGGGGATTGGAGAAAGTCATCCTCATCGACGCGCCCCCACGCCAAGGCTTTGAGGCCTATTCGAGCTATGGCGAGGGCGAGCGCCTGCCAAGCCTGGCGCCCGGCGAAGGCGCAAGTGCTGCCGATCCGATCGTCATCCTCTACACATCGGGCTCGAGCAATCGCCCCAAAGCGGTCCCGCTCGATCACTTCGCTACCATCGAGAACGGGTTCAACATCGGCGAACGCCAGGGGCTCATGCCAGGCGATCGCGTGCTCGTCTCCGTACCCCTGTTTTGGTCCTACGGTGTCGTCAACGCGCTGCCGGCCTCGATCACGCACGCGGCAACAATGGTTATGCAGGGGCACTTCGAGGCGGGCGGCGCGCTCGACTTGATCGAGCGCAAGAAATGCACCGCGATCTATACGCTGCCCGCGATGACGAATGCGCTGATCGCACATCCGGCGTTTCATCGAGGCCGGACTGCATCGCTGAGAGCAGGCGTCACCATCGGGGCACCGCAGGACGTCCTGAAAGCGGCCGAGCAACTCGGCGCTTCGGAGATCTGCAACATTTACGGTGCCACTGAGAACTACGGCAACTGCTGCGTCACGCCCCACGATTGGCCGCTCGACAAGCGGGCGACGTGCCAGGGCATCCCCTTGCCTGGCGTGCAGCTGCGCATACGCGATCCCGCCACGGGCCGCGACGTCCAACCGGGCGAGGTCGGAGAAATCGAGGTAAGGGGATATCTGACGAAAGGCTATCTCGGCGACAGCGCACGGTTCAACGCGTCGGTCTTCACGTCGGACGCCTACTTTAGGACCGGCGATCTCGGCTCGCTGCGGCAGGACGGCGCGCTGCACTTCGTGGGGCGCAGCTCCGAGATGATCAAGCGCTCGGGCATCAACGTTTCGCCGACCGAAGTGGAAGAGGTCCTGCAACAGCACCCCTCCGTAGCCCTTGCGGGCGTGACTGGGCTTGCCGATCCGGCGAAGGGAGAGCTCATCGTCGCCTACCTGACGGCGAAGCGGGGTTCGAGCATCGACGCGTCGGCGATCCTCGAGCATTGCCGCAAGTACCTCTCGCGCTACAAGGTGCCGGATAAGGTGCGTGCCTGCGAGACGTTGCCGCTGACATCGACCGGCAAGCTGATGCGGCGCGAGCTCAGGGCGATGGCCGCGGAGGCCACGGCGGCATGTAGTACTCCTGACGACGCTGCTGGAGCGTGATCATGCGCGCACTTCTCTGCCGCTCGCTGGACGGGATTGGCAGCCTCGAGGTCGCGGAGGTTGCGAGCCCGTCCCTCGGGTCCGGACAAGTGCGCATCGGCGTGCGCGCTTCCGGCATCAACTTTCCCGACATCCTGATGGTGGAGGGGAAATACCAGGTCAGGCCCGAGCTGCCTTTCATTCCCGGTCTGGAGGTCGCCGGCGTCGTGCTTGAATGCGCAGCCGGCGTCGAGCACGTTCGCCCCGGCGATCGTGCGCTGGCGTTTGCGCGGCGGGGAGGGGGGCACGCGGAAGAGGTCGTCGTGCCGGGCGCGATCGTCACGCCGATTCCCGACGCCATGGATTTCGTGACCGCAGCCGCATTTCCCGTTGCTTATGGCACTGCGCACTTTGCTCTCACGCACAGAGGGCATCTCGCAGCCGGGGAAACGCTCCTCGTGCTCGGCGCTGCTGGTGGTGTCGGCCTGGCGGCGATCGAGGTCGGCAAGCTCCTGGGCGCTCGGGTCTTGGCGGCTGCGAGCACTGCCGAGAAGCTCGCCATTGCCCGGCAGCACGGCGCCGACGAGACAATCAACTACGGTGTCGAGAATCTGCGGGACCAGGTGCGCGCCTTGACGGACGGCAAGGGCGTCGACGTCGTCTTCGACCCGGTCGGCGGAGGGGCGTTCGAGCAAAGTGTGCGCTGCGTAGGATGGGAGGGCCGCATCCTCGTCGTCGGATTTGCCAGCGGGGATGTCCCACACGTCGCAGCGAGCATGATCCTGGTCAAGAATTTCTCTGTGACCGGCGTGGTGTTCGGCGAACATAGTTGGCGCTTTCCAGACGACACGCGTGCGAGAATAGCAAAACTGCTCGACGCCTATTCAGACGGCCGCTTGAAGCCCACCGTGATGAGAACCTATCCGCTTGCAGAGGCAATCGTGGCGCTCACCGAGATGTCGAGCCGCCGGGTAATGGGCAAATTGGTGCTGCTCCCAAGGGATCATGCCAACCTTTGAAGAATACCTGACTCCAAGCACGTCGGCCGTAGCCTCGAGACAACCGGGCACCGCGAATCGCCATCCCGAAGATCCACATTCGGTGCAATCTGCTCTAGACTCGGCCCGCAACACGCGCCTTCGTTATGGGAGGATGGGGCATGGCAACGGGCTGTTTTCGTGCGTTGGCAACGACTGCGGGTGCTGTCGGCCTTCTGCTGTCAGGTCTCCCGACCCTTGCGATGGCCGAAACCACCGAGGTGCGTTTCGCACAGCTCTATAGCCTCACCTATCTGCCGGCCTACATCGTCTACGAGGAGAAGCTGATCGAGAAGCATGCCACCCGGCTCGGCATCCCAGCGCCCAAGGTAACCACCAACAAGTTGAGCTCCGGGCCCGCGGGCAACGACGCGCTGATCTCGGGCAACGTCGACATCGCCATGGGTGGCATCACGGTGCTGCTGACGCTGTGGGACAAGACGCAGGGCACCATGAACGTGCGCGGCATTGCGACGATGTGTGACAGCCCGATCTTCCTCATGACCGTCGACCCGCGCATCAAGTCGCTGAAGGACTTCGGTGAGGGTGACCGGATCGCCGTCTCGGCCGTCAAGGTCACCATGCAGGCGCTGTTCCTCAATCTCGCCGCTGCCCGCGAGTGGGGGTGGGACGCGCGTTTCAAGCTCGATCCGCTGACCGTCTCCATGTCGCACCCCATGTCGATCCAGGCGCTGCGCACGGGCAAGATGGAGGTGAAGAACTATGCGGCAATCGTGCCCTACAATTACGAGGTGATCGCGGCCAGCAACGCGCGCCAGCTCATGACCTCCTACGAGGTGCTGGGTGGCGCCCACACTTTGAACGCGTTCTGGGCCACCGAGAGCTGGGTGAAGGCGAACCCGAAGACCTACCAGGCGGTCTTGGCGGCGTTCGAAGAGGCCGCGGAGCTCATCACAAAGGACCGCGAGGTAGCGGCTCGCACCTACGCGAAGTGGGAGGCCTCGTCGCTCCCAATCGCGGATGTTGCCCGCATCATCGGCACTCCCAGCGAGATCACCTTCTCCGTCACACCCAACCGAACGCTCATGATCGCCGAGACCATGCACAAGGTCGGCTTGCTCAAGACCAAGCCCGCAACCTGGACCGACTATTTCCATGCGGGGCTGCATGGCAAGAACGGATCGTAGGTGGCCGGCCCGGTTCGCAATCGAAGGATGTGGGCGTCGCTCGCCTAGCAGCAGGAGGAATTTCGATAAATGAGCGATGCAGATCCCCAAGTCACGGCGCTCCTCGTCCGCTTCGTTCTCGAAACGAAGATTGAGGCAATCCCGGAGAATGTGCGAGGTGAGGGGATTCGGAGTCTCGTCAACATCATCGGCTGCGCGCTCGGTGGCTCGCGCCACGATGCCGTCAACAAGGCCTGGGCCGCACTGCAGCCCTTTGCCGGGGGAGCGCAGGTGACGCTCATCGGCCGCTCCAGCGCACCGATGCCCTCACCGCCGCGTTCATCAACACGCTCTCATGCTCCATCAATGCGTTCGACGATACCCATGCTGAGGCAATCGTGCATCCGAGCGGACCGGTCATGGGCGCCGTGCTCGCAGTTGCCGAAACGCAGCCGGTCACGGGAGCCGAGGCGTTGGCTGCGTTCATTCTCGGCATCGAGGTGGTGTGCCGCCTCTCCAAGGCCATCTCGGTGGCGCCGGCCAATGGCGATATCGCCTGGTCACAAACAGGCGTCACATGCGGCATCGGTGCGGCTTTGGCGGCAGCTCGCCTGATGCGGCTCGACCCCGAGACGGCACGCATGGCGGCCGGCATAGCGGCGGCCGGCGCGTCCGGTATCCGCGCGCTGCACGGCAGCATGTGCACGGCGGCGCTACCGGCCTTTGCCAGCCAGTCGGGGTTGCGGGCTGCACTGCTGGCAAGAGGCGGCTTTACCGCCACGCCGTCGGTGATCGAGGCGCGCTATGGCTTCGCCCAGTGCTTTGCACAGACCCCACACCTTGCCTTTCTGACCGACGGGCTCGGCACGCACTGGGAGATCCTCGCCAACACCTACAAGCCGTTTCCATGTGGCATTGTCATCCACCCGATGATCGAGGCCACGCTCGAGATCGCCCAGGAGCTCAATACCGTGGCCGAGGCAGTGGCCCGCGTTGAGATCATCGCCAACCCGGCCGCCATGGCGCTCTGCTACCGCCGACACCCGAAGGACGAGATGGAGGGGCATGTCAGCCTTTACCACTGGGTGGCAGCGGCTCTCGCGCGGGGCAAGGCCGGCATCCCAGAGGGCGCCGATCAAGCCATCACCGATCCTGCGATCCGGGCCTTGCGTGACCGCATAGACGTGACCAACGACCCCGCTATGCCGCACGATGGTGCCGACGTCACGGTTAGGCTCAGCAACGGGGCGAGCGCAGCGCGTCGCGTCCGCTCGTGCATCGGCAGCCGGGGCCGTCCCATGACGGATGCCGAGCTCGACCAAAAATTCACCTCCGCGGCGGAAGGCGTGCTGTCAAAATCCAAGGTCGATACCTATCTCGCGTCCATTCGCGGTGTCGAGACCCTGGGCGATGCGCGCGTTCTGGCTGGCGGTGCGCTTACAGCATGACGCGGCGCTGACGCGCGCCTACAGGAATACTTCGGGCGGCATGCCGAGCAGGATCTGGCCGACGGCCTCGAAGTGGGCGCTGCGTGCCTGGATTTGCTGTGACAGCGTGTGGATATCGCGGAAGCGACGCTCGAACGGGCTGCCTGGAAATATCCCATCGACACCCGCGGCCTTGTAGGTGAAGTCGGCCACCTCGATGGCGCCGTGGATGGCATTGGTGCAGGCGAGGCGCACCCGCGCACGGTCGCCAACATCGATCGGATCGACGTCGTCCGCGTGCGCGTAGATCGTCGCCAGCGTCTCCAGCAGATAGGCCCGGGCCGCGCCGAGCCTGGCTTCCGCCCGCGCCACGTCCGCCTGCACAACCGCACTGTCGGCGAGCCGCGCCAGGCCGCGCGGCGTCTTCTTGCTGGCCAGGCCGATGAACGCATCGAGCATCGCCCGCGCGATCCCGAGAGCGACGCTCGCCACGCCGACGGCATAGAGGCCCTGCATCGTGAAGGCGTAAAGCGGTCCCCGTTCGCGACGCAGCTCGGGCTCCTCGCGAGTCGTGCTGAACCTCTCGGGCACGAACAGATCGGCCACGCTGTAGCTGTCGGATGCCGTGCCGCGCAGGCCGATGGTGTTCCAGGTGTCGATCAACGTTGCCTGCTCAGCGGGAAACAGCAGCGAGCGTATCACCGGACGACCCCGGCGATTGAGGCGGAGCGAGCCGTCGGCCTCGACCACATGGCAGTGCGCGCCCATCCAGTTCGCATTCCGGCAGCCGCTGGCGAAATCCCAGGTTCCGCTCACGCGGTAGCCTCCCGCAACCGCGGATGCGCGCGTGGCATTGGGCGGGCCCCACGCGACGATGGTCGTTGGATCGGCGAAGATCGTTCGGGCGACGGCGGGATCGAAAAACGGCGCAATCAGAGAGGAGCTGTTGGCGACGAACACATTCCAGGCAACGGAGGCATCGTGGCGGGCGATCTCCTCGATCGCCACCAGATAGCGTCCTGGCTCCACCTGGTCGCCGCCCACGGAACGCGGCAACAGCATCCGGAACAGCCGCGACTCATGCAACCGTGCCAGAAGCGGTTCGGGAATGCGTCGCGTGCTTTCGACCGCATCGGCTGCGGCGGCGATCGCCGCCCCCAGGTCGCGGGCCATCGCGAGCGGGTCCGGAGGGTCTCGGGTATCCATGCGCCACCTCTGGGCTGACGTTGCCATTGCGACCCGAGGCCTGCGCGCTGTCAATGCCCTAGTGTCCTGTCTCCGAATTGCCGACTACATTGCCGCGAGGTCGGACGGCAATTCGGAGACAAAAGGACACTAGCAAACCCGAGGTTCTAGTGTGGCTGATGTCTCGGAATTGCCGATGACCACCAAGCCGCGAAGTTGGTCGGCAATTCCGAGACGCCACACTAGCGCGAATAGCTGCCCACGAGGATCAGGCGAACACGCAGGCGGCCGATTGCGCAGGTGTGATCGGCCGAAGCGCCGGGTCGGTCTCGGCGCAGACGGGGGCTGCACGCGGACACCGCGTCCTGAACCGGCAGCCGCTCGGCGGCCGCGCCGGGTCGGGCGGCTCGCCCTCGAGCGTGAACGTGTCGGTGACCCGACGACCGCCGATGTCGGGGATCGCCGAGAGCAGGGACTGCGAATAGGGATGCTTGGCTGCGGCAAACAATGTTTCGGTCGGCGCCAGCTCGACGATGCGGCCGAGATACATCACCGCCACACGGTCGCACATCATGCGCACGACCGACAGATCGTGCGAGATGAACAGATAGGTCAGCGAGAAGGCGCGCTGCAGCTCGCGCAGCAGCATCAGAACAGATGCCTGCACCGACACGTCGAGACCGGAGGTCGGCTCATCGAGCACGACGAGACGCGGATGCAGCGTCAGGATGCGTGCGAGCCCGACGCGCCGCTGTTGCCCGCCCGAAAGCTCATGAGGGTACAAGTCGAGGTGGGTTAGTGGCAGACCGACCTGCTGCATGATCTTGGCGATGCGCGCGTTGCGGTCGCTCGGCGTCAGCGCGGTGTGCACAACGAGGGGCTCCGCCAGGGAGCGGCGAACCGTCCAGCGCGGGTCGAGCGAATTGCCCGGGTCCTGGTAGCAATACTGCAGCTTCGGAGCCACCGCGCGACGCTCGTTCGCCGATTGGCCGGTGATGTCCTTGCCCTCGAACACGATCCGGCCCCCGCCTGGCGGATGGATACCCACGAGCGCCTTGCCGAGGGTGGACTTGCCGCAGCCCGATTCCCCGACGATGCCGAGCGTCTCCCCCGAGCGCACCTCGAACGACACGCCGTCGAGCGCGCGCACCGCGCCCGTCTTCCACCCGAGCATGTTGCGCACCGGGAAGTGCCGCGACAGCGTATCGACCTGGAGGATCGGCGCGTCGCTCATGCCGGGGTCGCCTCGGCGATGGGATGATAGCAGCGCACCTCGTGCCCGCCGCCAAGCGCCGCGACGGGGGGGCGCTCGGCGCGGCAGACGTCGGTCGCGCGCGCGCAGCGGGGATGGAAACGGCATCCGGCGGGCGGGCTGATCAGCCCCGGGATCTCGCCGCCGATCTCGCGCAGCTCGCGGCCGGGGCGGGGCAAGCTTTCGAGCAGGCGCACGGTATAGGGATGGTGCGGCCGCCGAAAGAAATCATCGACCGGCGCCGTCTCGACCTCCTGGCCTGCGTACATCACGGTGATACGGTCGCAAATCTCATAGGCCGTGCCGAGGTCGTGGGTGGTGAACAGCACCGAGACGCCGCTCTTCTTGGCGAGCTGCTTCAACAGCTTGAGGATTTGCACCTGGATTGTCACGTCGAGCGCGGTGGTCGGCTCATCGGCGATGACGAGCTGAGGCTGCGGCAGCAGTGCGAGCGCGATCATCAGCCTTTGTCGCTGCCCGCCGGAGAACTCGTGCGGCAGCTTGACGAACGCTGCGTCGCGGTCGGGGATCTGAACGGCCCGCAACATCTGCGAGACGGCGGCGGCGTCGGACCTGCGGCGTGCGCGCGGATAGCGGCTGAAGAATCCGGCGACGCCGCGACCCTCCCCTGCCGCACGGTGCGGCGATTTCCACTTCATCACCTCCATGGTCTGCGTCCCGATCGGGAACAGGGGATTGAAGGACCCGTAGGGGTCTTGCGGGATGAAGGTGATGCGCCGCCCCCGCACTTCGTCCTCGATCCGCCGACGCGGCATGGCGAGCAGGTCCTCGCCGCCGAAGCGGATGGTCCCGGCCTCGTGCCGCGCATTCCTGGCCAGGATGCCGAGAATCGCATTGGCGAGAGTGGTCTTGCCGCAACCCGATTCGCCGACCAGGCCCATGATCTCGCCGGGCCGGATCGTCAGGTTGACGCCGTCGAGCACTTTGGCAACGCCCGACTCGGTGGCGAAGGAGACGCGGAGGTCCTCTACCTCCAGGAGATTATCGCCCGGTAATGCCACGTCGGATCCGTGGATCGAGGATGTCGCGCAAGCCGTCGCCCAGAAGATTGAAGCCCATCACGACGAGGAAGATGGCAAGGCCAGGTGCCAGGGCGGACCACCAGGCCTCGGGCAGGAATTCCCGCGACTCGGAGATCATGCGTCCCCATTCGGGCGCCGGCGGCGGGGCGCCGAGGCCGAGGAAGCCGAGCGCGCTGGCAGTCAGAATAGTAAAGCCCATGCCGATCGAGGTGCGCACGATGATCGGCGACATCACGTTCGGCAACACGTGCAGCAGGATGATGCGCCAGGTCGGCACGCCGAGCGCGATCGCCGCCTCGATGAAGGTTTCGTTCTTGAGCGATCGCACCTCGGCGTGGACCAGGCGGGTGAACCAGGGCCAGTAAGTGACGGACAGCGCCAGGATCACGTTCTCGATGGAGGGGCCCAGCGTCTGCGAGATGGCAATGGCGAGCACGATCTGCGGCACGGCGAGGAAGATGTCGGACACGCGCATCAGCGTCTCGCCCAGCCAGTTGCTTCGCCATCCGGAGACGAGGCCGATCGGAACGCCGATCAGGAGCGCGGCGCCGACCGCGACGATGGCAATGGTGAGCGTGATGCGCGCACCGAACAGGATGCGGCTGTAGATGTCGGCCCCCATGCGATCGGTGCCGAAGAGATAGACTTCGGACGGTGGCTGCAGGCGGTGGCGCGGATTCATGTTCCACACCGCATCGGGGTGCGTGGCCAGCAGCGGGGCCAGGATGGCG
>VBAB01000076.1 GCA_005888525.1 Alphaproteobacteria bacterium | reverse complement strand
TTGACGATGCCGAACACCACGCCGGCGTAGACGGTAAAACCCATCACGGCGGCGTAGTCGGAATGCAGGATGGCCTCGAACGCATAGGCGCCGATGCCGGGCCACTGAAACACTGTCTCGATGACGACGGCGCCGGCGAGCAGGATGCCGAACAGCAGTCCGATCTGGGTCACAGTGGAGACGAGCGAGTTGCGCAGCACATACTTCCACACGATCAGGCCGGCCGGGATGCCCATCGCCCGCTGGTAGGTGACGAAGGGGCGCTGCAGCGTCTCGAGGACTCCGGCGCGGGTGAAGCGCACGACGGTGGCCAGCGCGGGAAACGCGAGCGTGAA
>VBAB01000075.1 GCA_005888525.1 Alphaproteobacteria bacterium | reverse complement strand
TCGCGGATCAACTTGCGCGCCTCCTCGATCGTGAGCTGCTGGAGAAGCTCGCCGTCCTTGTCGAGCACGCCGGCTACGTCGGTCAGCAGTAGCAGGCGCTTGGCCTTCATGCGCGCGGCCAGGGCGCTCGCAAACGTGTCAGCGTTGATGTTGAGCGTCTCCCCCTCGCGGCTGATGGCTACCGGCGCGATCACCGGGATCACGTCGGACGCCGAGATAACCTCGACGATATGCGGGTTGATCTCGGCGGGATCGCCGACGTAGCCGATGTCGACCGCCTGCATCAGGTTGGACTCGGGGTCAGGCATCTCGGTGATCTTGCGCGCGATCATCAGGTTGGCGTCCTTGCCCGAGATCCCGACCGCCTTGCCGCCTTGCCGGTTGATGGCGGTGACGATGTCCTTGTTGATGAGGCCGGCCAGCACCATCTCGACCACCTCGACGGTGGGCTTGTCGGTGACGCGCAGGCCGTGCACGAACTCGCTCTTGAGCTCCAGGCGCTTCAGCATGCCGGCAATCTGCGGGCCGCCGCCGTGCACGACGATGGGGTTCACGCCGGCCTGCTTGAGGAGCACGATATCCTGGGCAAAGGCGGCCGCGAGCGCCGGATCGCCCATGGCATGGCCGCCATATTTGACGACGACGGTCTGCCGGTCGTAGCGCTGCATGTGCGGCAGGGCCTCGGCGAGGATACGCGCCTGCATGAGCGCCGATGGCGGCGCCTCGCCGGTGCCCGGTATCTGTTGCTGCTTCGCCATCTGCCTCGTTCCTCGCCAGGCGGGGGCTCGGGGCCCCTTTTCCCGCCACGGCGCTCTGGCAAGCACTTATCCCGCCCTGACGGCTGGCTCAACGGAATTTGCGCACAATTGTCGGCTACAACTGCACAACTTCTTGCTTCCCCGGGCGTGCCAAGGCTGCGGCCATGGGCTAGTACAGGACACTAGAGTGCTTGGGACTTGAACGGGATGCCCCTGCCGAGCTATGCCGCGTCGAGCGTTGCGCCGTGCGGGCGCGGCACGTGCTGCAGGGTGTGCGGCACCGCATCTAGGGGTAGTTGATGCCGCAATCCTTTGCGGACCAGCTCAGATCGATTCCGATGTCGCCCAATCTCGGCCAGAGCCTGGAGCGGGCACATCGTTGCGCGCGTGATCAGTCCCACCGGCTGGTCACCCTCGAGCATCTGCTGCTGGCGCTGACCGAGGATGCCGAGGCGGCGCTCATCCTGCAGTCTGCCAACGTCGACCTCGCCCGCCTCGGCACGGATGTTTCGGGTTATCTAGGGCGACTGCTGGAGGACATGCGGGCAGAGCCGGGCGCCGAGCCACGGCCCGATGCAGAGCTGTTGCGCGTGCTGCAGGCCGCGGCTTCCGCCGCCCAGCAATCGCGCCGCAAGCAGATCGACGGCGCCATCGTGCTGGCGGCCATCGTCGGGGACGGCAAGAGCCCGGCCGCTGGTCTGCTGAAGGCCCTGGGCATGACGTTCGAAGAGGCCATCCGCGCCCTGCAGCGCGCCAATACGAAAGCGCGGTTGAAGCCCCTCGCCAAGGCGGCCGCTGCCGATGCACTCGAGCCGTCGGAGGCACCCACCATGCCGGCCCCGGCCGATGCAGGGCCCCAGCCCGGTGCGCCGGAGGCCGCCGCTGGGGTCGATTTCCCCATCACCGAGCCGGGGGCGCCCATTCCCGAGCCAATGGCTACGCAGTCCGCAGACGAGATCCTGGCGGCAGCGCGGGCGCGCATCCAGAAGCGTGCATCCGCCACAGCCAAGACGGATCCCGCAATCCTGCATGACGCGCCGCCGGACGCACCCCCGGAGCCGACCGTCCCGGCCTCTCTGCCGATGGACGCCGACCCGCCGCTCGAAACTGTCGACCCGGTCCAGGCCAAATCCCTGACCGCCGCGATCGAGGCGGCCATGGCATCGTCGCACGCACGAGGTGCAGAGCCGCTCCTGCCGTCGACGGGTCACGCCGCGGCAGTCGATCGGACCGAGCAGACGCGGCCGGCTCCAGTTGCGCCTTCCGAGCTGGCCGCGGCCCGGCCGGCGCGCGCAACCTGGACGCCACCGCCAGAGCCTCGGCCGCAACCGGCGCCGGCCCGGCTGCACCAGCCCGCGCTCGCACGGGCACCGTCGCCTTTTCCAGCGCGGCCCGTGCAGCCCAACGAGGGCCCCCGACGCCCACCACTGCCGCCGCGCGCAACGCCCTATGGACAGCCGCAGCCGGGCTTTCCCAATCGGCCGGCACGCGCGCCGTGGCCGGAACCGAGCGAGCGCGGCGCCGGCGCGCGGCCCCCACTCGCCAATGGCAGCTATGCCGAATTCCCGCCGCCGCCCCATCAGGCCCCCGAGCGGCCCGACCGTGGCGGGAGACCTGCGCAAGCACCGCGCGGAGGCGTGCAGGGCGAGAAGGGCCTGCTGATCGAGGCCGTGCCGCGCCGCATGCGCGTCGGCGTGCCCACCACCGCCGAGGTGCGGATCGCTCGCGACAAGGTCGACGGCTTGCTGGCCGCACTCAACGGCCGCGACCCAAATCCATCCGCCGACGCATTCCGGGCACGCGCCCTGTCGGTGCGTTTGCGCGCGACGAAGGGCGGCTTCTGGATCGAGCCCGCCACGCCGGAGACGCAGTGGATCGCGGCCGCGTCCGGTCGCGTCGAGGACGACTACGTGGCTTGGCGCTGGACCGTGGTGCCCCGCCGTCCTGGCCGCAGCCGGCTGACGCTGATGGTGGCGACCCACACGACCGGTCGAGACGGCATCGCGGCCGAGTCCTCCCCGCCCGATCGCGTGATCGACGTGAAAATCCGCGCCAACCACTTTCGGCGGGCATTCCGGTTGATGGGGTGGATCGTGGCGGCGCTAGCGGGCGCCGCAATTGCGCGCTTCGGTCCGGCGTATTGGCCCCTCTTCTCGGCCGTGATCAAGCAGACCCTCGGGATTTAGAGCGAGATCGCTCCAGATGGAAGCACTGGGGCGCCCATCAGGGGAAGCCGATCATGAGTCCATCTGGAGCGCGCCAACCCGTGCTGAGCTTGCCGAGGCATGGCTGGCATGAGCGGCCGTCCTTCGACCCTCTGAACAAGTCGAGGGCAAGCAGGCTCAGGACGGAGTCGGCTTGGGGAGCACAACGCCATGCGCGGCGGCGAGCGTTGCGATCTCGGTCCGCACCTCGTCGACGCCGTTGCCCGTCTGCGCGGAGGTGGCCAGCACCCGCCCGTAGGCTGCCGCGTGCTGCGCCAGCTCGCCCTGCAGCGCGACGACCGCTTCGGCAAGGCGCGGCGGCTTGATCTTGTCGGCCTTGGTGAGCACGGCCTGGTAGGACACCGCCGCTTCGTCCAAGAGCGCCATCATGGCGCGGTCGACGCTTTTCAGTCCGTGGCGCGCGTCGATCAGCAGGAACACGCGCAAGAGGGTCGCCCGGCCGCGCAGGTAGTCGCGCACCAGCTTCGTCCAGGCCTCGACCTTCGCCTTCGGCGCCTCGGCGAACCCGTAGCCGGGCATATCCACCAGGAAGAGCGGAATATCAGACACCTCGAAGAAGTTGAGCTCCTGCGTGCGCCCCGGCGTGTTGGAGGTGCGCGCAAGCCCATGCCGCTTGACGAGCGCATTGATAAGGCTCGATTTTCCAACGTTTGAGCGCCCGGCGAAGGCCACCTCGTGTCGATCCGCCGTGGGAAGGAATTGCAGGTCGGGCACGCTCTTGAGAAATTGCCACGGCCGGTTGAACAGCGCCTCGCCGGCGACCAGCTCGTCGGCAGTGAAGTCGGACATTCTCCCTCTCCCACTGAAGAGTTGGGAGAGGGAATACGTCCCTCGTCCCCTACGCGCCTTCCTTGCCGCGCAGGATCTCGCGCGCCGCGTCGATCCTCGCCGCAATGGCGTGGTCGGAGCCGTTGAGCCCGCCCTGTCGGCGCTTCAGCTCCTCTGCGGCCAAGGCCGCGTCGATCTCCTTCTCGGTCGCGTCCGGCTCCAGGCCCAGCATGTGCAGCGCCTGCTCGCGCGTCATCGGTGCGCGCCGCGCCTCGTTCGCCGCGCGTGCAGCCCCCGTCATGCCGCTCTTGCCGTCCTTGCCATCGCCGCGTCCGAGCGCTCTACCGATCGACGGCGGCAACTTGTTCGAGGCGCTGGCGATGTGCCCCTTCAGCTTGCTGCCGATGTCGAGACCCTTCGCCGCCTCCAGCCGCGCCTTCCACTTGTCCACGCCCAGGTTCTTCCAGAGGTGGACCTCCGTGTTGTTCTTGCGCATGATCGTGTACTGCTGCAGCAGCGACAGCACATTGTTCCAGGCCCAGTAGATCACCAGGCCGGACGGGAACGACGCCAGCATGAAGGTGAAGATCACCGGCATCCAATTGAAAATCTTCTGCTGCACGGGGTCGGGCTGTTGCGGGTTCAGCTGCATCTGCACCCACATCGTCACGCCCATGATGAGCGGCCACACGCCGACGTGCAGCATGTCCGGCACCTGATACGGCAGCAGACCGAACAGATTGAAGAGCGAGGTGGGATCGGGCGCGGACAGGTCCTTGATCCAGCCGAAGAACGGCGCATGGCGCATGTCGATGGTGACGAACAGCACCTTGTAGAGCGCAAAGAACACCGGGATCTGCAGGACGATGGGCAGGCAACCCGACATCGGATTGATTTTCTCGTTCTTGTAGAGCGCCATCAGCTCCTGCTGCTGCTTGACGCGATCCTCCTTGAAGCGGTCGCGGATCTTCTCCATCTCCGGCTGCAGCTTCTTCATCTTCGCCATCGACTCGTAGCTCTTGTTGGCGAGCGGAAAGAACGCGGCCTTCACGAGCACGGTGGTGGCGAGGACGGCGAGGCCGTAGTTGCCGAGCACCTGGGAGAGCCAGTGCAGCAGCTTGAACAGCGGCTTGGTGATGAAATAGAACCAGCCCCAGTCGATCATCAGATCGAAGTTCTTGGCGTTGAGCTTCTCGTGGTAGGCCTCGATGAGGGTGACCTGCTTGGCGCCGGCGAAAAGATTGCTTGTGCTCGAGCCTTGGCCGCCCGGCGGCACTGAGACCCCGGCCATCAAGAAGTCGGTCTGGAAATACTCCTTGCCGCCTTTGACCCCCAAGACCTTGGCATCGTAGAGCAACTTCTGGTCGGGGATCAGGGCGGCCGCCCAGTACTTGTCGGTCATGCCGAGCCAACCGCCGGTCTTCTTGGTATAGGTCTTGGTTCCACCATCCTTGAGCAGGTCCGCATAATTCAGCTCCTGCAGGCCGGCGTCGCCCATAACCCCGATGGGGCCTTCGTGCAGGATGTAGTAGCCTTCGGTCTTCGGCGTGCCATGGCGGGAGATCAGTGAGAAGGGATGCAAGGTGATCTCGGCGCCGGTCTTGTTCTCGACCTGCTCGGTCACGGTGAAAAGATAGTCGGCATCGACGGCGATGGTTCGCCGGAAGACGAGTCCCTGTCCGTTGTCCCAGATGAGCGTCACCGGCGAGGCCGGCGTCAGCGGTGCCTCTTTCTCCACGCGCCAGACCGTGTCGCGGCCGGGCAGTGTCACGCCGCTGCCCGCTGCCCATCCGTACTCCGCGTAGTATGGGTGCGGTGCGCCGGAGGGCGAGAACAGCACGACGTTGGGCGATTTTGGATCGACCGTCTCCCTGTATTTGGCCAGCACCAGATCGTCGATGCGCGCGCCCGCAAGAGCAATCGAGCCGCGCAGACTAGGGGTCTCGATGCGCACACGTGCGGTCGTCTGTAGCGCCGCTTCGCGCGTAAGGGCAGGTGGTGCGGGAACCGCCGACGGTACCACGGCGCCCGGCTGGGGAACTGCGCCGGGCGCGGTGACGGGGCCTGTTTTCGGCACCCCCGGCTGCTCTTTGACCTGGCTCTGCTCCTGCTGAATGCGCTGCCGGCGCTCCTGGTCGTCTTTGAGCTTGGGGCCGGCATAGAAGACCTGCCAGGCGAGCAGCACGCCCACCGACAGCACGATGGCGAGAAGGAGGTTCTTCTGGTTGTCCTGGTCGTTCAGCATGGGCCCTTCAACGCTTCCTGTTTGGCGTCCTCAGCCGCACCCCGGCTCACCGCACCCGCGTCGGCGCGCGGTGCACGCGGGCGAATGCCTTGGCGAGCTCGCTCACGAGCGCAGCGAATTCCGACGTCAGCGCCGGACGGCGCGCGATCAGGACGTAGTCGAAATCGCGCTTGGCGTGATCCGGCCCCACGCCCCTGACCGCCGCCTTGAGGCGCCGCCTGATGCGATTGCGCTCGACCGCCTTGCCGACTTGCCGGGTGACCGTGAAGCCGAACCGCGGCGCGCCCGTCGGCGGGGAACGATCCTCACCGCTGCGCGCTTTGGCTTCGAGGACGAAGATGGGGGTTGCGCATCGCGCCCCCTTGCGGACCCGCAGGTATTCCGCGCGCTTTTTCAGCGTCGTCACTGGCGGGGTGGAGCCCGTAGCTGCCTTCGTCTTGGCCATGCGCCACCCATCGCTGCGGCTGCCGCCTCATGCCGACAGGCGCTTGCGACCCTTCGCGCGCCGCCGGGCCACCACTCTGCGGCCGCCGGTGGTCGCCATGCGCTTGCGGAAACCATGCCGGCGCTTGCGCACGAGCTTGCTCGGCTGGTAGGTCCGTTTCACGTCGGGTCTCCGTTAGTACCAAGCCCTGGGTGGGGGAATGTCGCCGCCGGTGCCGTGCAAATCGGCCCTGCCGGCACCAGAGCGCAGACCGCGCCCCATAGCTGATCGAAGTCGCCGCGCTTATAGGATTGGGGCCGGGGCAAGTCAATCGGATGCGAAATTCCTGTACAAGCGGGTGAAAACCATCAAATCTTTTCGCTTGCTGTCACGAGTGCTTGACAGTCGCCCCAAATGAGGGCGGCAACGCTTACTTTCCTTCTGGTCCGAGACCGTCGCAACCCCTGATCGCAGCCTCGACTGCCGCCCGATGAAAACCGAGATGCCCCCGAACGAGGTACCTGGCTGCCATGACGGGCACCGGGGGGCGGCCGACGGCGTGCTCCCCGGCACGTCCAAGCCGCGTCCAGCGCTGAACGCATTCAAGCGCTTCGGCCCGCTCGTCGTCATCGCTGCCGTAATGCTGCTCGTGTTCGCGATGGGCTGGCACCGCGAGGTCACCGTCGAGAACATCGTGGCGCTGCGCGACCGTTTCCACGTCGTCCTGGCCGAGCACCGCGTCGCGTCCGTCCTGGCGTTTGTCGCCCTCTACATCGGCGCTGCATCGCTCTCGCTGCCGGGCTGTCCGATCCTGACCGCGACGGGCGGCATGTTGTTCGGTTGGCTCGTTGGCGGAGTAGCCACCGTGGTCGGCGCGACTATCGGGGCCACGATCCTGTTTCTGATCGCGCGCTCGGCAGTGGGCGGAATGCTGAACGAGCGGGCCGCGCCCTGGCTCGGCAAGCTGCGCCAGGGCTTCAAGGAGAACGCACTGAGCTATCTTCTGTTCTTGCGCCTTGTTCCAGCCTTTCCCTTCTGGTTCGTAAATGTGGCGCCTGCCGTCCTCGGCGTTCCCCTCAAGACTTATGTGATCGCGACGTTTTTTGGTATCATGCCCGCCACATTCGCTTTTGCGTCGGCGGGGGCCGGCCTCGACAGCGTCATCATGGCTGCGAAGGCGGAGTACGCTCAATGCGTGGCCGAGCGCGGTGCAGCAGCTTGCAAGCTCACCATTCATGCAAGCTCGCTCGTTACCAGGGAACTCCTGCTGGCGCTGTTGCTTCTAGGCGTCGTCGCGCTCATTCCGGTCGCGCTCAGGAGATGGAGGAACAGCCATGCAGCAGCCAAGTGACCGCGCGGTTGGCTTGGTGCGGACCGGTCCCGGCAGCGATCGGGCGGACGTGACAGTCGCATCGAGGAGCGGCGCGATCACCAGCACGGCGGGCGGCGAGCTGCGCGCCGATTTGTGCGTGATCGGCGCTGGCTCGGGCGGCCTCACCGTGGCGGCCGGCGCGGCCCAGCTCGGGGTGTCGGTCGTCCTCATCGAGAAGGACAAGATGGGTGGCGATTGTCTGAACTACGGCTGCGTTCCCTCCAAGTCGCTCATCGCCGCGGCGCGCCGGGCGCACCTCATGCGCACCTCCGCTCCCTTCGGCATCGTGCCGACCAACCCGACGGTCAGCTACAAGGGCGTGCACGACCACATCCACGGCGTCATCGCCGCCATCGCCCCCAACGATTCCGCCGAACGGTTCACCGGCCTCGGCGTCACAGTGATCCGCGCCCCAGCCCAATTCATCAGCCGCGATACGGTGCTGGCCGGCGACCAGCGCATCCGGGCACGGCGTTTCGTCATCGCCACCGGCTCCTCGCCGGCGGTTCCGCCCATCCCCGGGCTCGACGGCGTACCCTACTTCACCAACGAAACCATTTTCGAGAACAGGGGCCAGCTCGACCACCTCATCGTCATCGGCGGCGGTCCCATAGGCCTGGAGCTCGCTCAGGCCTATTTGCGTCTGGGCAGCCGCGTCACCGTGCTGGAGGCCATGAAGGCGCTCGGCAAAGACGATCCTGAAATGTCCGAGGTCGTGCTGAAGCGGCTGCGTGCGGAAGGGGTGGAGATCCGCGAAGGAGCGCTGGTGGAACGCGTCACCGGCGGAACGCGACTGATCGACGTGCACATCTCGGAGGGGGGCGTGCCGGCCATCGTGCAGGGCTCGCACCTGCTTGTCGCCACGGGGCGCATGCCCAACGTGGCGGCTCTCAATCTCGAGGCCGCCAGCATCAAGTACGACAAGCGCGGGATACAGGTGAGCAAGGGCCTCGTCACCTCGAACTCGAGGGTGTTCGCCATCGGCGACGTCATCGGCGGCCCGCAATTCACGCATGTTGCGAACTATCACGCCGGCATCGTTCTGCGCCGGGCCTTATTCCGCCAGCCGGCAACGGTCGATGGTGATATCATTCCCTGGGCGACGTTCACGGACCCCGAGCTCGCCCACGTGGGACTGACCGAAGACACGGCGAAAATGCGCAGCGGGCGCGTGCGGGTCTACCGCTGGCCCTACCACGAGAACGACCGCGCCCATACCGAGCGGACGACGGAGGGCTTCGTCAAGGTCGTGACCGACGCCAAAGGGCGTATTCTGGGCGCCAGCATCGTCGGCGAGCACGCCGGCGAGCTGATCCAGATGTGGTCGCTTGCCGTATCCCAGAGGCTCAATATCAAGGCCATGACCCAATGGATTTCACCTTATCCGACGTTTTCCGAGATCAACAAGCGTGTCGCCTACGGCTATTATGCGACGGCCGCCGCTAACCCCTTGGTCCGCAAGGTGGTGGGTTGGCTGGCAAAGCTCGGATAGGCCCTCACAAGGCGAGCGAGGCAGGGGCGTGCCACGCGATAGCATCGATGAGGCGCTGGCCTGGTCGGCAAGACTGTGGGAACGGGTCAAGCGCATCCGGTCGCCGCTGTCGGCAACGGCGGAACGGCGCGGCCTTGGCCTGTCCGCCAAGTTGCTGCTCCTCACCATCACGTTCGTGATGCTGGCCGAGGTGCTGATCTTCGTGCCCTCTGTCGCCAACTTCCGCATCAGCTGGCTGAACGACCGCCTCACCGCCGCTCAGCTCGCCGCGTTGGCTGCCGAGGCGGTCCCGGGGGGCGTCTTGCCGGATCAATTGCGCGCCGAGCTGTTGCGCACCGCGCAGGTGCGCGCCGTGGCCCTCAAGCGCAGCAACGAGCGTCGCCTGGTGCTGCCGGCGGACGCAGACTCCCGAATCGACGACACCTTCGATTTTCGCGCCAGCGCACGCTCGCGAGGGGTCGGCAACGAGCTTGCCCTGCGCGTGAAGCTGATCTGGGACGCGCTCAGCGTCTTCTGGGCCCAGGAGGGGCGCATCATCAGAGTGATTGGCGAGCCGGGCATGGGGGCAGGCGACTTCATCGAGGTCGTACTGCCGGAAGCACCGCTGAAATTGGCCATGATCCGCTACGGCTTCAATGTGTTGGGGCTGTCGGTCATTATTTCGGTGATCACCGCTGCGCTCGTCTATTTCGCTCTCAACGGTCTGCTCGTGCAACCGATGATGCGGATCGCCCGCAACATGCTGCGCTTCAGCCAGAACCCCGAGGACGCCAGCCGCATCATCGTACCCACGCCGCGCCGCGACGAGATCGGCACCGCCGAGCGCGAGCTCGCCCACATGCAAGGGGAGCTGACCCAGACGTTGCAGCAGAAGAGTCGGCTCGCTGCGCTGGGTCTCGCGGTCAGCAAGATCAATCACGATTTGCGCAACATGCTGGCCAACGCCCAGCTGATCTCGGACCGGCTCAGCAGCCTGCCCGATCCGGCCGTGCAGCGCTTCGCGCCGAAGCTGATCGCCTCGCTCGGCCGCGCTATCAATCTTGCCGACAGCACGCTCAAGTTCGGCCGCGCCGAAGAGGCGCCGCCCAGGCGCGAGCTCATGCCCTTGCGTCCGCTCGTTGAGGAGGTCGGCGACGGTCTTGGGCTGCCGCGCGAAGGTTCCATCGACTGGACGATCGCCATGGACGCCGCGCTGCGCGTGGACGCCGATCGCGATCAGCTCTTCCGCGTCTTGAGCAATCTCACGCGCAACGCGCTCCAAGCCATCGAGCAGCAGGACAACATGGGGGGCCACATCCGCGTCGTGGCGCTGCGCGACGGCAAGCGGGTCACCATCGAGGTGAGCGACAACGGACCGGGCGTACCGGAGAAGGCGCGCACCCATCTCTTCCAGGCGTTCCAGGGTTCGGCGCGAAAGGGCGGGACGGGCCTCGGGCTCGCCGTGGCGCAAGAGCTGGTGAACGCCCATGGCGGCACCATCCGGCTCCGCGACACCGCAAAGGGCGCGACTTTCGAGCTCGAGATCCCCGACCGCGGTGGGTGAGGACGCTAACCGCGCTTGGATAGCTCGGGAAACGGAGAGTACGAGAGCTTCCCACAAGTTGCCGCACTTTTCAAAGCGGCACCGAACGCTCCTCCCGCGGCGGGATTGATGCTGTCCGGATCAAATACTTCGGCTAGCGACTCGTCATGTCGGTCATGTCCGCGCGCAGGGCGTCGACCTTCTCATCGAGGCGGCGTAGGTAGACCAAGACAAGGTTCTCAGGTTCGTCGGCCATGCAAAAAGTATAGCCGGTCAACCAAGTGTTGGCCACAGCCCCATCGCTTCAGAAAGTCGAATGAGCGCAGACGCCCACGACATCACGGCGCCCGTCCGGGCGGTTGTGGCAACTGCAACCCTGGCACATCGAGGGCGGAGTGCTACGCTGCCCCGAACGTTTCCACGGGGGAGGGTGCAGTGAAGCGGTTGGTGTGCTTTTTCGACGGGACCTGGAACAAGCCGGAAGACGCGGACCGGACCAATGTCGTCAAGCTGCAGCGTGCGGTTCTTGCGGCAGACGCCGACGGGATCCCCCAAGTCGTGCACTACGAGGTCGGCATCGCCACCGAGTCGGCTCTGGGCGAGTGGACCTTCGCGGTCGGTGCCGTCGGCTTCGGCGTCGGGAGCCGTATCCAGGGCGGCTATCGCTTCCTGTGTGAGAATTACGAGGCGGGAGACGAGATCTTTCTCATCGGCTTCTCGCGCGGAGCGTTCCAGGCGCGCAGCCTCGCGGGCCTGATCGCGCTCGCCGGCATCGCCCGCTCCGCTACCCCGGAAGCGATTTCCGACGCATGGGATTACTACGAGCAGAACAAGCTGGCGCCAGATTCTGCGCGGTTGGAGGCGCTGCGTGGCGCCAATCTCTATCCGGTGCGCATCAAATGCGTGGCCGTCTGGGACACCATCGGCAATCTGGGAATTCCATTCGTCAGGAAGAGCTTCATCAAGGAGCTGCTCGGTTTTCACGACACCGAGCTGTCCCCGACGGTCGACGTCGGTCTGCATGCTCTTGCCATCGACGAGCCGCGCGGGCCTTTCGAACCGACGCTGTGGACCATCAAGAAGGGCACCTCGCTGCCGCCGGGCCAGGTGATCGAGCAGGTCTGGTTCCCCGGCTGCCACGCCAACGTCGGCGGCGGCTACCAGGACTGCTCGCTGTCCGACATCGCCCTTCTGTGGATGGCCGAGCGCCTCGCGCAAACCACGGGGCTGGCGGTGAACCTCGAGCATCTGCGCGCGACGACAAGACCTGATCCGCTCGGTGAGCAGGTGTCGCCGACATCGGATGGCATCTACCGGGTGAGCTACATGTTGCCGTTC
>VBAB01000074.1 GCA_005888525.1 Alphaproteobacteria bacterium | reverse complement strand
GTCATGCCGCGCTCGTTCAGCACATGGATGCTGTGCAGCACTTCTTGCACCACCAGCGGCGCTAGGCCGAGCGATGGCTCGTCGAACATGATGAGCTCCGGCGCGCCCATCAGGCAGCGGCCGATCGCGAGCATCTGCTGCTCGCCGCCGGACATCGTGCCGGCGAGCTGGTCGTGCCGCTCTTTCAGCCGGGGAAAGAGCGCGAACACTTCATCGAGCCGCTGCTTCGCCTCGGCCCGGGCGCGCGGAATCATCGCGCCCACCTCGAGGTTCTCCAGCACCGTGAGCGACGGAAAGACCTGCCGTCCCTCGGCGACCTGGCCGATGCCGCGGTTGCAGATCGCGTGCGACTCGAGCCCGGTGATCGCCTGGTCCTTGAACCGGATGGTGCCGCCGCGCGGCACCTCCATGCCCGCGATCGTTCGGATGAGCGACGACTTGCCGGCACCGTTGGCGCCGACGATCGCCACGATCTCGCCCTTCGGCACGTCGAGCGATACGCGATCGAGCGCCTGAGCATCGCCGTAGTAGAGGTCGAGGTCGCGAACGCTCAGCATCGCGCCTGAAAAACAGGGACAGTCCCTATTTTCCTGTTCATACCTCGGTTTCCTCGCCGAGATAGCACTCGAGCACCGCCGGATCGCGCACCACCTGCTCGGGCGTGCCGCGCGCGATGAGCGCGCCGTGATGCAGCACGGCGATCTGGCGCGCGAGTGCCATGACGGCGCGCATCACGTGCTCGATGAGGAGGATGGTCGTGCCGTCGGCGCGATTGAGCTCGCGGAACACCGCGACCATCTGGTCGCACTCCGTCGGCCGCAGCCCGGCCATCACTTCGTCGAGCAGCAGCAATTTCGGGCGCGTCGCCAGCGCGCGCGCCACCTCGAGCCGCTTGCGGTCGGGCAGCGTGAGCGAGGAGGCGGGGAGGTCGCGCTTCGCTCCGAGCCCGAGCCGCTCGAGGATCTTGGCGGCCGCGGCGCGCGCATTGGCCGCGTGGCGCTCGCGCAGGAAGGCACCGACCATGACGTTGTCGAGCACCGACAAGCCGGCGAAGGGCTTGACGATCTGGAAGGTCCGGCCGATGCCGGCGGCACAGATCTCGTCCGGCCGCAGCCTGTGGATCGCGCGTCCGGCGAACAGGATCTCGCCCGTGTCGGGCGCATAGACGCCAGCGATCATGTTGAAGGTCGTGGTCTTGCCGGCGCCGTTCGGGCCGATCAGGCCCTGGATACCGCCTTCGGCGACGTCGAACGACACCTCGTGCACGGCGCGCAGGCCGCGGAAGTGCTTGGACACCGAGCGTACGTCGAGCAGGCTCATAACCGCAGCCGCCGCGCCAGCGCGGGCCAGATGCCATTGGGCAGAAACATGACGACCGCCAGCAGCACGACGCCGTAGAACACCTGCTTGATCCCCGGGATCTCCCAGCCGACGGCCGCGAGCGCTTCGGTGATGCCATCGGAGAGAAGCGTCAGCACCGTGGCCCCGAGCACCGGCCCGAACAGCGTGCCGACGCCGCCGATCACCGGTCCGAGGATGATCTCGATCGAGCGGCTGATATGGAAGATCTGCTCGGGGAAGAGGTTGTTGTAGTAGAAGGCGAAGAACACGCCGGCCACCGCCGTCATCGCCGCGCTGATGGCGACCGCCAGCAATTTCCAGCGGAAGGTGTTGATGCCGAGCGCCTGGGCCGCTTCCTCGTCCTCGCGGATCGCCTGCCAGTAGTAGCCGGCGCGCGAGCGCAGCAGCCAGGCGCACAGCGCAAAGGCGCCGGCGGCGAGCGCCAGCATCGCGTAGTAGTACATGAGCGGCGGGCCGCGGAAGTTGGCGAGGTCCCAGGTGTCGCGCTGCGCCACGCGCAGGAACATGCCGCCGGGTCCGCCGGTCCAGTCCAGATGGTCGAAGCCGATGCGCGTGAACTCGGCAAAGGCGATGGTGAGCAGCGCGAAATACACGCCCGAGATGCGGAAGCGAAAGGCGAGGAACCCTATGATCAATCCGAGCGCCACGCAAAGTGCCATCGCGAGCAACACCCCCGCCCACGGGCCGATGCCGTAGTGAAAGAAGAGCGAGCCCGCCGCATAGGCGCCGACACCGACATATACGGCATGCCCGAGCGAGAGCTGCCCGGCGAATCCCATCATCACGTTCCACGCCTGCCCGGTGTAGGCGAAGTAGAGGATCAGCGTCGCCACCGAGAGCGCGTAGTTGCCGAGCAGGAACGGCAGCGCGACGAGGATGGCCGCGAGTATTGCCAGGGAAACGGACGCGCGGCTCATTGCGCTTTTTTTGCCGCCCCCCTGTTAAGGGGGGAAGCGAGTGGAACGAGCGGAGGGTTGCCGTTTTCGAAAACCAAGCCCCGGTTCGCCTGCGGCTCACATCGCCCCTTAACAGGGGGGCGGCAGGAAAACCTCATGTCCGCCTCCCGAGCAGGCCCTGAGGACGCAGAAGAAGAATCAAAATCAAAAGCCCGAAGCTGAACATGCTCTTCGCCGAAGGCGCGATGAAGAGGCCGGCGAGCGCTTCCGAGACGCCGATCAGCACGCCGCCGAGGAGCGCGCCGCCCATCGAGCCCAGGCCGCCGACGATGACGATGACGAAGGCGAGCAGGGTGTAGGCCGGGCCGAGCGGCGGGGTGACGTCGACCAGCAGCACCATCATGCACCCGGCGGCGCCGACGCAGGCCGCGCCGATGCCGAAGGTCAGCGCGTAGAGGCGCTTCACGTCGAGCCCGACCACGAGCGCACCGGCATAGTTGTCGGCGCAGGCGCGGATGGCCTTGCCCGCCAGCGTGTAGCGGAAGAAGGCGAACAGCGCCGCCGCCACGGCCAAGGCGGCAAGGGCAGCGTAGATCTTGTTGGCATCGACGATCAGCCGACCAACCGCGAAGCTCGCGAACGAATAGGACGTCTGCACGCCCTGCGCGTCGGGGCCGAAGACGATGAGGAGCCCGTTCACCAGGATCAGCGCCAGCGCGACCAGCAGCATGAACTGGCTGTGCTCGGGCCGGTTGATGAACGGATTGATCAGCCCGCGCTGCATGACGTAACCCAGCGCGAACAGGACACCGGCGATCGGTACCATCATCACCAGCGGGTCGAGGCGATAGTGGGAGAACAGAACCACCGCCAGGTACATGGCGATGGTCATCATCTCGCCGTGGGCGAAATTGACGACGCGCACGACGCCGAAAATCACGGACAAGCCGAGCGCCATCAGGCCGTATACGAGGCCTGTCAACAGGCCGCTGACGGCGACGTTGAGATAGATTTCGGCGGGCACGGGACGATCCTGCCAGCCCCGTGCTCCGGCCCTGGCTGGTGCAACCGGAGCCGGATCGGGTGCGAAAAGCTTCAGCCGCGCTTGTCGTAGGCGCTCATGGGCCACTCGGCCTTGGCATTGGCGGCCGCCTTGGGTGCCACGGTCACCAGCTTGCCGCCACGGTTCTGGATGGCCGCGTTCTTGAGGGTGGCATTCTGCCCTTTGGCGTCGAACTTGATGCCGGGGCCGATGCTGACGTTGTTGGTGATGTCGGTGGTGCGGATGGCGTCTGCCAGCCCCTTGGGGTCGGCCGAGCCCGCGCGCTTGTAGGCGTCGGCCGCGATCAGCAGCGCCTCGAACGTGTAGATGTGGTTGGTGTTGAGGTTGACGTCGGGGTGGGCCTTGGCCAGCGCCGCCTCCAGCTGCTTGCTGAGCGGCTTGTTGGGATCGTACCAGGGCACGAAGCTGATGGGGCCGTCGGCGAGCTTGCCGAGCGTCTTGAGATACTGGTCCTCGTACCAGCCGGGACCCATGCTGAGCACGCCCATTGGGGTCCAGCGCTGCTTGACGAGCTCGCGGGTGAGCAGCATGGCATCATTGAGGCGGCTGACGAGAAGCAGCGCCTCGGCGTTGGCGGCCTTGGCCTTCGCCACCTCGACGGAGAGATCGCGCGCGGCAAGATCGTAGGCGATCGTCTCGGTGATCTGGTAGGGCATGTTGAACTTCGGCATGATGCCGGCGATGCCCTTCTGCATCGCCGTGCCGAACGTATCGTTCACGTGCATGAACACCACCGATTTCGGCGCGACGCCGGCGGCCTCGAAGATCTCCTTCTGGTTGGCGAAGGCGTCGCCGAGAATCATCGGCGCGGTGGGGAAGTTGCGGAACACGAACTTGTAGCCCTGCTCGGTGATGGGCGGGGCGGCGGCGATGTTGATGACGAACGGGATGCCCTTCTGCTCGGCCACTTGCGCAATCGCCGTGCTCTGGCCGGAATCGAAGGCGCCGACGAGCAGCTGCGCACCCTCCCCGATCAGCCGCTCGGCGCGCGACCGGGCGACCTCCACGTTGGATTCGGTGTCGGCGTTCATGATGGCGAGGTCGGGCAGGCCCAGGCCCTTGAGGATGGCGGGCGCGATCTCGACGCCGCGCTGGCAGTCCTGGCCGATGCCGGCCTGCACGCCCGAGCGCGGCAGCAGCACGCCAACCTTCAGGGCAGCGCCTTGCGCGCGCCCGATCTGGAAGGGCGCGGAGGCGGCGAGCAGGCCCGCCGCGCCAACCCCTGCGGTGAAGGTGCGTCGCGTCACGGCGAGCTGAGACGTGTCGATCTTGCGGTGCGATCCGGTTTTCATTGCAGTCCTCCCTTGAGCGGACCTGATGGCCTGCGCTCCATAACACATGCTCGGCGAGGCGTTGAGCGGCGCGTTGTGGCTCCGCGAAGTCCTTTGACTTTGTGTGCCGCTTGGCGATTATTGTTGCACGTAGCAACAGATGTCGACAACAACAAAGGGCTCGCTCGTGACCGAGCGCCAACCGCTGCAGGACCCGCCGGAAAGCGAAAGAGTACGGCCCTTTGCCGACCGAGAGCGCGTCCGCCGGAAGCGGCAGGCTTTGGAGCTCGGCGTCCTCGACGGCCACCTCGGCTACTTCGTGCGGCGCCTGCAGGTGTGGATCTTCCAGGATTTCGGGCGCGCGCTGGCGAGCTTCGATATCCGGCCGGCGCAATTCTCGGTGCTGGTCGTCATCGAGGCCAATTCGGGCCTCTCGCAGGCCGATCTGGCAGAGCGGTTGGGCATCGAGCGCGCGCGGCTGGTGCGCTTGCTGGACGGGCTCGAGAAGCGCGGTCTGATCCGACGCCAGCCCTCACCTCTCGACCGGCGCTCGCATGCGCTGGTGCTGACCCGTGAAGGACAAAAGGGCCTCAAGCGCATGAAGTTGCTGGCGGCGGAGCACGAAGCAAATCTGGCAAAGCGTTTGGGCTCGGAGAAACGCGAGGTGCTTCTGGCGGTGCTGCGCGAGTTCCCGTGAAGCGCGTAGCGCGTAGGTTGGGTCAAGCGAAGCGCCGACCCAACACCGGCCGAGATTGCAACTTGTGTTGGGTCATCGCTGACGCTTGACCCAACCTACATTTCCGCCCGCTGCGGGCGCGACAGAAGCGCCTCGATGGCGGCGTCGACGGTGAGCTTGCCAGCGACGATTGCCGACACGGCCTGGCAGATCGGCATGTCGACGCCCTTGTCCGCGGCCACCTTGGCGACGGCGGCGGCGGTATAGACCCCCTCCGCCACCGAGCGCCGGCTGCCGAGCACGGAGGCAAGCGTCTGGCCCTGTCCCAGGGCGCGCCCCAGGCTCATGTTGCGCGACTGCGCACTCCCGCAGGTCAGCAGCAGGTCGCCCAGGCCCGACAGGCCCATCAGCGTGTCGGCGCGCGCCCCCAGTGCCTCGCCGAAACGGCGCAGCTCGGCAAAGCCGCGCGTGACGAGAGCGGCGTGCGCACTCGCGCCCAGGCCCTTACCGTCGACGATGCCGGCGGCAATGGCGAGCACGTTCTTCACCGCGCCGCCCAGCTGTACGCCCGTGGTGTCGCTCGACCAGTAGATGCGCAAGGTGCGGGAGCCGAGAGCGGTTGCCAGCGCCTGTCCGAGTGCCTCGTCGGCGATGGCCAGCGTGAGTGCCGCGGGCAGGCCGCGCGCCACATCGGCGGCAAAGCTGGGACCCGACAGCACGGCCTGGGTGGCGTGCGGGATCGTCTCGGTGAGCACCTGGCCCAGCAGCTTGCCCGTCGCCTGCTCCAGACCCTTGGCACACAGGACGACCGGCTTGCCCGCGGGCAGGTGCGGGGCGAGGGCGCCGGCGACACCCCGCACGTGCTGGGCGGGCGCCACCATCAGCACCACGTCCTGCGCGGTAACGTCGCCGAGCTCGGTGGTGGCCTCGAGACCGGAATCGAGCGTCACGCCCGGCAGGAACGCCGAGTTGGCATGGCTGGCGTTGATCTCGGCTGCGACCTCGGCCTCGCGCGCCCACAGGCGTACCTGGCGGCCGGTCAGCCGCAGCGTCTGCGCCAGTGCCGTGCCCCACGCTCCGCCCCCGATCACGCCGACGCTGTCGAAGGTCATTGACAAACTCCAATGGTGTCATCCCGGCCGGAGCGCGCCGGCGCGCAGAGCCGGGATCTAGGGCTGCATAGCGTGTACGCGGCCCTGGGTCCCGGATATTTCGCTTCGCGAAATTCCGGGATGACACCTACGACGTCTTCATGATGAAGGGGTTGCCGCCGCCGGGGCCGTTGTTGATCCACACGCTCTTGGTCTGCAGGTAGCCCTCGATGGCCTCGGCACCGTTCTCGCGGCCGAGGCCAGAGGCTTTATAGCCGCCGAACGGCATCAGGAAGCTGACGGCGCGATAGGTGTTCACCCACACCGTGCCGGCACGGATGCGCTTCGACACGGACGTGGCGCGCCTGACCGATTGCGTCCAGATGCCGGCGCCCAGCCCATAGGCGATGTCGTTGGCGATCGCCACCGCCTCCTCCTCGTCCCTGAACTTGATGACCGACAGTACCGGCCCGAACACCTCTTCCTGGGCGATGCGCATCTTGTTGTTGACGCCGGTGAAGATGGTGGGCTTGACGAAATACTTGCCGCCACCCTCCTCCTTGGTCGCGGGACCGCCGCCCAGCACGCACTTGGCGCCCTCGCCCTTGGCGATATCGATGTAGGAGAGGATCTTGGCGTACTGCGGCGGCGTCGTCACCGGGCCGACCTGGGTCTCGAGCTTGCTGGGATCACCGAGCCGCGCCTGCTTGGCCATGGCGACGAGCTTCTCGACGAACTGGTCGTGGATGCTTTCCTGCAGGAGCAGCCGCGAGCCGGCGATGCAGGTCTGGCCAGTGGCGGCGAAGATGCCGGAGATGGCGCCGCTCACCGCATCGTCGAGGATGCAGTCGTCGAACACGATGTTGGGCGACTTGCCGCCGAGCTCCAGCGACACCTTCTTGAAGGTCTTGGCCGCCAGCTCGTTCACGCGCGCGCCCGTCGCCGTGCCGCCGGTGAAGGCGACCTTGGCGACCTTGGGATGCGTGACCAGCGGCTCGCCCACCACGGCGCCGTAGCCGGTGACGACGTTGATCACGCCCGGGGGCACCTCGGCCGGCTCGATCACCAGCTTCATGAACTCGAGCAGCGAGGCGGTGGTGAACTCGGAGGGTTTTATGATCACGGTGCAGCCGGCCGCCAGCGCGGGCGCGAGCTTCCAGCCCACCAGCATCAAGGGCGAGTTCCACGGCGTGATGAACGCGCACACGCCGACGGGCTCTTTCAAGGTGTAGGTGAAGTGGTCCGGCCGGTCGGAGGGCACCACGGCGCCCTGAATCTTGTCTGCGAGCCCGCCGTAGTAATAGAACCACTCCGGCAGATACTTGGTCTGCGCGTGCATCTCCGACATGAGCTTGCCGTTGTCCCGCACCTCGATCTGGGCCAGGTGCTCGGCGTGCTTCTCGATCAGGCCGCCGATGCGTCGCAGCAGTTTTCCACGCGCCGTCTGCGACATGGCCGGCCACGGGCCCTTGTCGAAGGCGCGCCAGGCGGCCTCGCAAGCGGTTCCCACGTCCTTGGCGTCGCATTCGGGGATCAGCGCCCACGGCTCGCCGGTGTAGGGATCGAAGGTCTGGAACTTCTTGCCCGAGGAGGCGTCGCACCATTTGCCGTCGATGTAGGTCTGGTACTCCTTGAGCTTGGTCGGCCGGTCTTGCATGGGGGACTCCTTGTGCGGGCATGCGGGCGCCTTGAGCACCTCGCGACATGTCCCGAGGCTAGTGCGCCAGACGATGCGCTTCAAGCGCGGACCGCTCGGTCTCTAGGGCCCCGCGTCGAATGCAGAGGAGCCAGGAAGGTCGTCCTCCGACATGCCGAGCATTTGCGTCAGCCTGGTCCGGGCGCGGTTTACCCTGCTCTTGATGGTACCAACGGCACACTGCGCAATCGCCGCAGCCTCTTCATACGACATGCCGGCTGCACCAACGAGCACGAGAGCTTCTCGTTGATCTGCAGGAAGCAGGTTCAGCGCTTTCTGGAAATCCTGCATGTCCACGTGGCCATGTTGGGTGGGCGCAACCGAAAGCGAAGCCGTCATCTTGCCGTCGACGTCCTCGACCTCGCGGCGCCTCTTGCGCAACTCGGAAAAATAGCTGTTGCGCAGGATGGTGTAGAGCCACGCGCGCAGGTTCGTCCCTTCCTCGAATTTGTCGAGGTGCTGCCACGCCTTGAGCAGTGTCTCCTGCACGAGATCGTCCGCGCGCTCGAAGTTGCCGCAAAGAGAGAAGGCGAACGCGCGCAGAGTCGGTATCTGCGCCAGCATCGCATCCTTGATGGAGCTGCCCGGGCTACTCAGGCTTCTTCTCCTTCGCTGCGAGCGCCTCCAGCAATTCCCGTAGTCTGTCGGGAACGGGCTGGGCCTCCACGTCCGAGAACAGGCTGCGAAGCTTTCTACCAAGGTGCTGGGGCAGCGCCGAAGCATCCTTTATCTCGGGCTTTCGCGTATTCTTCGCGCCAGGGGTGCGTTCGTCATCCTCGTGCATGGCGGTCTCTGGACCTCTGGCTCAGCTCAAGCTCAGGCTATGCATGGCACTTGTTGGCAACGATTGCAGCGTCTATACGGCAGCGGCACGCAAGGCGGAGTGAATAGAGCGAATAATGTCGAGTGACAAAGGCCTTGTCGGCCATGTGCCGTATTTGCGACGATTCGCCCGCGCCGTGACAGGTAGTCAGGTGACGGGCGATGCCTGCGTGGTCGCAGCCCTCGAAGACGTACTTGCCGACAAATCCTCCGATGTTCCCGCGCGCATCGCCCTCTACCGTTCCGTGCTGGCCAAGGTGAATGCGCTCGATGCGATTCCGATTTCCGCCACGGCTTCTCAATCAGCCGATTTGGAAGCCGTGCAGCGCAATTTGGCAGTGCTGACGCCGGTGGGCCGGCAAGCCTTTCTATTGGTGGCAATGGAAGGCTTCTCCCTGGAGGAAACCGCGCAGGTGCTGGAGATGAGCACCGATGAGGTCGAGTCGCTGCTCGAAGACGCCAATCAGGACATCGCCTCTCAGATCGCCACCGACGTGGTCATCATCGAAGATGAGCCGCTGATCGCCATGGACCTCCAGGTTCTGGTGCAAGGGCTCGGACATCGCGTCGTAAGGGTGGCGCGAACAGAGCGGCAAGCGATCGAGGCGGTCAGACAGACGCGTCCGGGTCTAGTGCTCGCCGACATCCAGCTCGCCGACGGCAGTTCCGGTCTCGATGCGGTGAATGAAATTCTACCGCTCCATTCCGTCCCTGTGATCTTCATCACGGCATTCCCGGAAAGGCTTCTCACTGGCACAAAACCGGAGCCGACGTTTCTCGTGCGCAAGCCGTACACGCAAGAAGCCGTGAAGGCGGTCATCAGCCAAGCGCTGTTCTTCGATATCCGCAGCAAGCCGGCGTAATCGGGCCTTCGAGCGATATGCGAGCCTACCTAGCGCTTGCAGCCGGCGAGCAGCTGCTCGCGCTTTTGCGCTTCCGCCTTCCAGCGGTCGGGGTTCTGGGTGGCGCACCAGGTGAGGTGCGTCTGCCGGCTCATGCTCCACTCGGGGCCCGAGAAGCCGCACTTGCCCTGCTCGTTGCGCTGCTGCTGCTTGAGCGCGGTGTCCGCGTACCAGTTGCAGTTGGCCGTCTGCGCGGATGCGGCGGTCGATGCGGCCACGAGGGCCGATGCCAGGGACAGCACAACGAGAGACTTGGTCATCGACGACTTCCCGTTAGTATTTTGCCCGCGCGGCAGGCCGCGCACGCACTAGAGGTCACCCCATTGTGGATTGTCTAGGGCGCGCCCGCCACAGTCGCATCAACGTCATTCCCGCGAAGGCGGGAATCCACGACCACGAGCGTGCTTGGATGGTTGCGTGGGTCCCCGGCTTCGCGGGGATGGCGTTGGCGCAAGGTGATACGCGTCATGTCACACCGCCAGCCTCGCCACCACCTCGCCCTCCAACCGGCGCAGCTCGGGGGACCAGGGGGCGGCGTTGGAGGAGACGAGGTTGGCCTGCGACTTGAGGATGACCCCGTCGTCCAGCACCTTGAGGCCGTTGGCGCGCAGGGTGGCGCCTGACGTGGTGATGTCGACGATGAGCTCGGCCAGGAGGGCTGCCGGCGCGCCTTCCGTCGCCCCCAGGCTCTCGACGATGCGGTAGCCGGTGACGCCCTTGTGCGAGAAGAAGCGGCGCGTCAGGTTCATGTACTTGGTGGCGACGCGGACGCGGCGGCCGTGCGCGCGGCGGTAGCTCAGCGCCATCTCCTCCAGGTCCGACATGTGGTGCACGTCGATCCAGGCCGCCGGCACGGCAACCACCACGTCGGCCTGGCCGAAGCCGCAGGGCCGCAGGAAGGTGATGCGCTCCTCACAATCGGCAATGGCTTCGCGCAGCAGGTCCTCGCCGGTGATGCCGAGGTGCGCCGCTCCGCTCTTGAGGAGCTGGGCGATCTCGGACGACGACACGAAATTGACCTCCACGCCCGGCATCCCGGCAATGTCGCCCTTGTAGCCGCGCGCCGCACCCGACTTGGCGACGACGAGCCCGGCCCTCGCCAGCATGTTGGCGCACTGCTCCATCAGGCGGCCCTTGGAGGGCAGGGCGAGGATGAGGGGAGGGCTCATGCCGCCTCTCCGCTCAGCACCGCCAGGAGGCGCTCGGTGTGGATGCACGAGCCGACGGCCGGCACGGGGACCGGGGCGCCGACGTCGGCGAGCAGGCTGTCGTAGCGGCCGCCGCCCGCGACGGGGCTATCGGGGCCGAGCGCGGGGGCGACGATCTCGAACACGAAGCCGGTGTAGTATTCGAGGTCGCGGCCGAACTCGGCGGCGAACGCCGCGCCCTGCGTATCGACGCCAGCCGCATCGAGGAGATCGAGCCGGCGTCGGAACGCGGCCAGCACCTCGCCGAGGTCGAGCTTGTGCAAGCGGACCAGCGCCTCGAGCCGGCCTGCCGCCTCGCGCGCGGGGGCCTTGAGCGCCGTGTAGCTCTCGATCAGCCGCGCCGTGTCCGCCGGCAGAGGCGTCTCGCGGGCATCGGCGGCTGCGGCCAACAGGCGCTCGGCGATCTCAGGCAGCGTGCGCGTGCCGATCAGCTCCAGCCCCGACCGCTCCAGGTAGACCTCAACGAGGGCCTGGGCCTCCTGCGGCCGGGCGGGATCGAGCGCGTCCGACAGCTCGCGCGGGACCCCGTGCGCCTGCAGCGCCGCGCGCGAGGTGAGGCGCGCCAGCTCGGCGCGGAACGCCTCGGGACGCCAGAAATGATGCCGCAACCGCCGGCGCCAGCGCTGCGGCATGGGCAGCGCACCGAGCAGCGCGGTGAAGAGGCCGAGATCGCCGAACCGCAGCTGGAAGCGGGCGAGGCCAGCTTCGCGGAGCGCCTCCACGATCAGGGCGAGCACGGCGGCATCGTCCTGCTCGCGGTCCGGGGCGGCGAACGACTCGATGCCGGCCTGGCGGAACTCGCTGGG
>VBAB01000072.1 GCA_005888525.1 Alphaproteobacteria bacterium | reverse complement strand
CGCACCGGGAAATGACGTCCATTTGGCTTTGGCGAAGCGCGCCGCCCGGTCTAGCTTGAGGGGCCATGACCGCCACATCACGCCCCACGGTGCCCGACGCCAGCCCGCGCAATTGGGTCGACCGCATCGCGCCGGCGCCATGGCGGCCGTATCTGCGCCTGGCGCGGTTCGATCGCCCGATCGGCGCCTGGCTGCTTCTCTTCCCGTGCTGGTGGGGGCAGGCGCTGGCCGAGGTCTCGCTCGGGCACCCCTATCCCAAGCCGTGGTATCTGGCGCTCTTCTTCGCCGGCGCCTTCCTGATGCGCGGGGCCGGCTGCACCTATAACGATATCGTCGACAAGGATTACGACGCCCGCGTCGCGCGCACCGCCGCGCGGCCAATTCCCTCCGGCCAGGTCAGCGTGGCCGAAGCGCAGATGTTTCTCGCTTTTCTGGTCATCGGCGGCTTCGTGATCCTGATCCAGCTCAACCTTTTCACTATCGTGCTCGGAGCCGCCTCGCTCGTCCTCGTTGCGATCTACCCCTTCGCGAAGCGGATCACCTATTGGCCGCAGATCGTGCTCGGCCTGACATTCAAATGGGGGGCGCTGGTCGGCTGGTCCGCCGTCACCGGCTCCCTGTCGCCGGCTCCTATCGCGCTCTATGCGGGCTGCGTCCTGTGGACCATCGGCTACGACACCATCTACGCCCACCAAGACAAGGAGGACGACCTCCTCGTCGGACTGAAATCCACGGCACTGCGGCTGGGCGAGGCGACTCCACGCTGGCTGACAGCGTTCTACGCGGGTGCGGTCTTGCTATGGGGGCTGGCCGGCGCATTGGCCGGCGCGCGGCTGGCGTTCTTTTTGGCGCTGAGCTTGGCGTCGATCCAGCTCGCCTGGCAGGTGGCGACCCTCAAGCTGGCGGATCCGGTCAATTGCCTGGTTCGCTTCAAGTCCAACCGGCTGATCGGCTGGTTGCTGCTAGCCGGGCTCGCCGCCGACATGGCGCTCATCACCCTCGCCGACGCCCACTACTGAGGCGGCGCGTCAGCGCCCGCTCGAGCAAGCAGAGGCGCGGCGAAACCGGCTTTACCGGTGCCGCCGCGCTCGCCGAGTTCTGCTAACTCCTGAGCAGCCGTCTTCAGCGGCCTTCGTAGGTCACCCTGCCACAAAAGGCTTCCGAACCGCTTAAGTGAAAGGGTAAATGAGTCGTTGGAATCGTGACGCAACAGGGAAAGGCCACGGCACTGATCCGCCGAGGAGGGATCCATCATGACCGCTGCCGACGCACAAAGCCGGCCCGCCAAGCAGCTGCTCCACCTCGTGTTCGGTGGCGAGCTCGAATCGCTCGACGACGTGGAGTTCGCAAACCTCGACGCGCTCGACTTCGTCGGCATGTATCCGAACTACGCGGAGGCCTACAAGGCCTGGAAGGCGGTGGCGCAACGCACCGTGGACAACGCGCAGATGCGCTACTTCATCGTCCACCTTCATCGCCTTCTCGACCCCAACGCCACGGCGCCGCCACGTTTGTGAGGCTTTGGCCGTCGGCGTCCAGACGGCTCGGTGGCGCCGCTGCGTGCGAGCTGATAGGTAAGGGCTGAGGGGAGACCTTTGGGCAAACGCTCCAAATCACCGGGCACGGGCATCCGCGCGCTTTTCCTCGACGAGCAGGCGCAGCGTACGCTGCGGCGCTTTGTCGCCGATTGGGTTGCTCCCCGCTGGCGCCAGATCGCCCTGGTCTTCGTATTCACGTCGGGCTTGGCGGCCACGACGGGGGGCTACCCTCTCGTCATCAAGCACTCCTTCGATTCACTCATGCGGACGGACAGCCACGTGCTGCCGTGGGTGCTGATCGCCATCATCGCGGTGACGGCCGCGCGCAGCACCTTCCTCTACCTGCACCAAGTGACGTCGGCCCGGGTCATCATGCGGATGGTCACCGACATGCAAAAGGCCGCCTTCGCTCACCTCATCGTCTCCGATTTTGCCCGCCTCACGCGCGAGACCACGGGTCGCCTCGTGTCGCGGCTCACGAACGATCTGGCCGCCATCCAGCAGGCGATCCAGACGTCGATGATCGCTTTCGTCAGGGATACCCTGTCGGTGCTCGCCGTCCTGATCACCATGCTCTGGCTCGACTGGATGCTCACCCTCATCGTGTTCGCCGTCTTTCCGTTTGCGGTGCTGCCGATGAGCAGCATCGGCCGGCGCTTGCGCTCGGTCTCGCGCCGCACTCTGAGCGAGATCGGGGACATGACCTCGCGCCTGACCGAGGTGCTCGCGGGCGTCCGCCTCATCAAGGCTTTTCGCCTCGAGAATTATGCGATCGAACGCCTCAACGGCAATTTCGAGCAGATCTACCGGCTGAGGATGAAGGCGGTGCGCGCCCGCGGTCGCATGGGTCCGGCGCTCGAGGCGTTGGCCGGCATCGCCATCGCCGGTGTCGTTGCCCTTGCCTACTGGCGCATCGCCAGGGGCATCAGCACGGTCGGGGATTTCATGGGATTCGTCACCGCGCTGCTGCTGGCGGCTCAACCCATCAAGTCCTTGGGCATGGTGACGACATCGGTGATCGAGGGCGTGGCCGCCGCCGAGCGCATCTACGAGCTTCTCGACGAGAAGCCCACGGTGGTCGACCGCGCGGACGCGCGTGCGCTCGTCGTCCGGCAGGGTGCCATCGTCTTCGACGACGTCGGCTTTGCGTATGCCACCTCGGCTGGCAGCCGGGCCGTGGAGAACGTCTCGCTCACGGTGCCCGGCGGCAAGACGGTGGCGCTCGTCGGTCGATCCGGCGCCGGCAAGTCCACGGTCATCAACCTCGTGGCGCGGCTTTTCGATGTGGACGCCGGCAGGATCCTCATCGACGGCCAGGATTTGCGCGAGGTGACGCTCACCAGTCTCAGGCAAGCGATCGCCATCGTCAGCCAGGAAGTGACGCTGTTCGACGATACCATCCGCGCCAACATCGCGCTGGGCCGGCTGGACGCCAGCGACGACGACATCGTTGCCGCCGCCAAGGCCGCCGCCGCGCACGAGTTCATCGTCGCCCAGCCGCTGGGCTACGACACCGTGATCGGCGACAGCGGGTTGCGCCTGTCGGGCGGGCAGCGTCAGCGCGTGGCGCTTGCCAGGGCCATTCTCAAGAACGCGCCGATCCTGTTGCTCGACGAGGCCACGAGCGCACTCGACACCGAGTCCGAGCGTCTGGTGCAGGAGGCGTTGACCCGCTTCACGCGCGACCGCACCACGCTGGTCATCGCCCATCGGCTCTCGACCGTGCAGCGCGCCGACATGATCTGCGTGATGGACCAGGGTCACATCACCGAGGTCGGTTCGCACGCCGACCTCATCGCACGAGATGGGGCCTACGCGCGGCTGTGCCGCTCGCAAGTCCTAGTGGATCTTGAAACCACGCCCAGGTCCCACGCGGCCGAGTAGGTCAGGGCCGGCTCGATTTCCGGCGGCTCTCGGCGGGGGATGGAGACGATAAAGGCCGTGGCGAATCAATGCTTTCTTAGTAGGCTTTGGATCGGCTATAGAAGCGCCGATCCTTTGGCCGAGTGAACCAGCCAGGTGCGCCTCGGATGGCGGATGTCCAGGACAAAGCAAGACTGATCGACCGGATCGCCGGCTCGCTGCTCGCGCGCTACGTCCGCTATGTGCGCAATACCAGCTGGCAGGTGGCGGAGATGGACAGGACCGTCGCCGCCAACGTCAGGCATCATCCGTGCGTCGTCGCCATGTGGCACGGCGAGTTCATGCTGCTGCCCCTCATCAAGCCCCCCGATCGTCCCGTCGACGTCATGCTGGCTCGGCACAGCGATGCCGAATTCCTGGGCGAGGCGCTCAAGCGCTTCGGCATGCAGTTGATCCGCGGTGCGGGCGCCGCCGGCCGGGGCAAGGACCGTGGTGGCAGCCACGCCTATCGAGCGGCGATCCAGGCCCTGCGGGAGGGCCGAGCCGTGGCGATGACGGCCGATGTGCCCGGCGGACAAGCGCGGCGCGCCGGCCTCGGCATCGTCATGGCGGCGAAGCAGTCCGGCAGGCCGATCCTGCCCGTCGCGATTGCCACGACGCGATACCTGGCCCTCAACAGCTGGAGCCGGATGAAGATCAACCTGCCGTATTCCAACATCGGTTTCGCCTGCGCCCCCATCATCGAGGTGCCGCGCGAAGCCAGCGACGAGGAGCTGGAGCGCTATCGCCAGCAGGTCGAAGAACGACTGAACAGCGCCACCCGACAAGCCTATGCCCAAGCGGGAGCAGACCCTATGCGGGCGGTGCCGGGAAGCGCGGGCGCGAAGCGCTCCAAGCCGGGACTGTGGCTCACGGGCTATCGGTTGGTCACCAGTTGCGCGCGCCCGTTTGCGCCGCTGCTGCTGGGCCTTCGCGAGCGGCGCGGCAAGGAAGACGCGCTGCGGCGCAACGAGCGCTTGGGCCAGCCGAACGTCGAGCGGCCGACGGGGCGCCTCGCTTGGTTTCATGCCGCCAGCGTGGGCGAAACCAATGCCGTGCTGCCGCTGATGGCGGCGCTCGCAAAGGAGCGCCCGTCGCTGTCGTTCCTGCTCACCACGGGAACGGTCACGTCGGCGAAGCTCGCCGCCCAGCGGCTGGGCCCGCGCGCCATCCATCAGTACGCGCCGCTGGATGCGCCGGAGTATGTGGCGCGCTTTCTCGATCATTGGCAGCCGGACCTGGCGGTGTTCACGGAATCGGAGATCTGGCCCAACCTGATCCTGGAAAGCTCGGCGCGCGGCATTCCGCTGACGCTCGTCAATGGCCGCATGACGAAGCGCTCGTTTCGCAGGTGGCGGCGCAATCTGAGCTTTGCGCAACCCTTGTTCAGCCGGTTCGCGCTGGTGCTCGCGCAGAACAATGGGCTGGCCCGCAACTTCACCACGCTCGGCGCGCCGAGCGCCATCCCCGCCGGCAACCTCAAGATCGACTCCCCGCCGCCGCTGGTGGACGGCGTGGAGCTAGAGCGCCTGCGGCCCGCGCTGCAGGGCCGCCCGCTGCTGATTGCGGCCTGCACGCACGAGGGCGAGGACGAGATCATTGCCGAAGCACACCGGCAGCTCGCCTCGAGCTTTCCCGGCTTGTGCACCATCATCGCTCCCCGCCACCCGCACCGCGGCGCCGCGATCACCGAGATGCTGAAGGGCCGCGGCTTCAGCGTGGCGCGGCGGTCTCTGGGTGAGCTGCCCGACCGCGGCAGCGATGCCTATGTCGCCGACACCATCGGCGAGCTCGGCATGCTCTACAAGCTGGCGCCGGTGGCCTTCATCGGCGGCTCGCTGGTCGACCGCGGCGGCCACAACCCGGTCGAGGCGATGCAGCTCGGCGCCGTCGTGCTCGTGGGACCCCATTGGCACAACTTCGGCGATGCCTACGGCGCGCTCATCGGCAATGGCGGGGCCATCGTGGTGCGGTCCGCCGAGGAGATCGCCAGCGCTGCGCGCAAGCTCCTGTCGGATGAGGCCGAGCTCGCCAGCATGCGCGGTCGCGCCAATACGGCGCTTGCCACCATCTCCGGCGCGCTGCCGCGCACGATCGAGGCGCTGCTGCAATACCTGCCGGGTGAAGAAGGCTTGGCGCGTGCGTCTTGACGAGCCGTCGTGGTGGTATCCGCAAACCCCGAGGCGCATCGCCACGTTCCTGCAGCCGCTGGGGGCGCTCTATGGGTGGGCAGTGGCGGCGCGCTATTTCCGCGCCACACCCTATCGATCGCGGCTGCCCATCATCTGCATCGGCAATTTCACGGCAGGCGGCACCGGCAAGACACCCCTTGCCGTCTATCTGTGCGAGCGCCTGAAGGCGGCCGGGCACGAACCGGCTGCGCTGACGCGCGGCTACGGCGGCCGCTTGTACGGGCCCTATTGGGTGAACGGCCGATCCGACGTGGCGCGCGACGTCGGCGACGAGGCGTTGCTGCTCGCCAAGGCCGCACCGACACTCGTTGCGCGCGACCGCCGGATCGGTGCGCGCGCCATCGAGATCGGGCCGCACCCGGTAACCGTCGTCGTCATGGACGACGGCCTGCAGAACCCAGCATTGGCCAAGGACCTGACGATCGCCGTCATCGACGGCGGCCGCGGTCTCGGCAACGGTCTGGTGATGCCCGCAGGCCCGTTGCGGGCCGCTCTGGAGTTCCAGCTCGAGCTGACCGACGCCATCGTCGTCAACGAGAGTGCGGCCGACGCGAGCACGGGCAGCCCTGTGACCGCATGGCTGCGCCATCGCTTCGCCGGCCCGGTGCTGCGCGCCAGCGTCGTCCCTGCCGGGAGCACCGATTGGCTGAAGGCCGCGCGCGTCGTCGCCTGGGCCGGCATCGGCGCGCCGCAGCGGTTCTTTGCGACGCTGCAGGCGCTGGACGCGGACGTCGTGGAGACGATCGCCTTCCGCGATCATCAATGGCTCGGCGAGGACGATGCGCGCCGGCTTCTGGACCTGGCGCGGCGGCATTCGGCCGCGCTGGTCACGACAGAGAAAGACATGGCCCGGCTCGCCGGCGCGCACGGCCTATGCGGCGAGCTCAAGGGTGCCACTCGGGTGGTTCCCGTACGGCTCACCCTGGCCGACCCAGATGCCGAACGCCTCTTTTCCCTGATCGCCACGGCGCTCCAGGCGCCGCGAAGCTGAACTCAGAGTCTAGCGGCGGACTTCCGGCTGCCACTGGGTGCTTTGGTTTTGCGCCAGTCCCAGCGGCGGCTTGGAGGGCGCGCTCGAGACCGGTACGTCGCTCGGCACGCGAGGTGCCGGCAGGTCCTCGGGGGCAGGCATGCCGGGCGAGGGGACGGGTTCCGGCTTGGCCTCGGGCTTCTTCTGGGAGCCTGGAGTGATCGCCTTGATGGCGTTGCTGAGCCACGTGCCCTGGTTCACCTGCGGGCTCAGGCCGCCGGACTGCAACAGCGCGTAGGCGTGGCGATACCAATCGGAGTTGGGGTAGTTGTGGCCGAGCACGGCGGTGGCCGTCTGCGCCTCGGCGACGATGCCCAGCGACATGTTGGTCTCCACCAGCCGGTAGAGCGCCTCTTCCACTTGCGGCGTCGTGCTGAACTCGGTGACCACGGTCCTGTAACGATTGATGGCGGCCACGTAGTTGTTGCGCTTCTGGTAGTAGCGCCCCACGTTCATCTCCGAGGCCGCGAGCAGGTCCTCGGCCAGGCGGATGCGGTTGACCGCCTGCTTGCCGTAGGGGCTGTCAGGATAGCGCTGCACCAACATCTTGAGCTCGGCCAGCGCCTTGCGCGTGGCGGTCTGGTCCCGCGCCGGCTCCCTGATCTCGTCGAAATTCGCCGAGGCGATGATGTGGTGCGCGAGCGCGGCGTCCTTGGTGCCCGGATGCAGCGTCGTGTAGCGCTTCGCGGAGGCTATGGCCTCCGGATACTTGCCCGCCTTGTAGTAGGCGTAGGCCGCCATGACGATGGCGCGGCGCGCCTCGGGCGCGTAGGGGTGATCGCGGTCGAGATCCTCGAACTTCTTGGCTGCGTCCGAGTACGAGCCGTTGCTGAGCAGCGCTTCCGCGAAGGCGTACATCTTGCCAGGCGGATCGGGATTGAGCGCCTTGGCCGCCTCGTTGGACGACGCACAGCCAGCCAGGAGAGCGCACGCAAGCAGGCAGCCAAGGCCGAGGTACGGCCTTGCACGTGCACCGGCAGCGCGCGCGATCGCCTGGAATGCCATGCGCCTAGTCCCCGTTTTCGTTCTCCCGGTTCTAGCGCCGGTATGACTTTACCGCCTCGGCGAGCCTGCCGCCCGCCAAGACCCTTGCAGGCCTATCACATGAGTCGAAGCTCACCAATATGGCCTTGCCGCCGCTGTGCTGTCACGGCAACGTGAATATTGGTCGAGACTTGGTGCAAATTAAGGAGGCGGAGGACGGGGCAGGGCATGCTCAGCCCCCTGTTGCCGATCTGCCCGTCCGCAAGCCGACACAAGGGACGAGCCTGAAGCCTCTCACGTGCGATCGGCGGCGTAATTGACGGCGGCAGAGGCGACCGAGACATCGACCGGGACGGTGTCGCGCACCCAGGGGGCCCGAACCATGGTCCACGCTTCCGTATCCCCCAGCAGCGCCTGCACGACGTTGGCATTCAGCCGATGGCCGCCGCGCACGGAACGGTAGGAGCCCAGCACGGGGCCGCCGGCAAGCGCCAGATCGCCCATCGCATCGAGCATCTTGTGGCGCACGAACTCCTGCGGATAGCGCAGCCCCTCCGCGTTCATGATGCGGTCGTCGGCCAGCGCGATGGTGTTGTTGAGGGAGGCGCCGAGCGCCAGCCCGGCCTTCCACAGGCTTTCCACATCACGCATGAAGCCGAACGTGCGGGCTCGCGAGATTTCGTTGCGGAACGCTCCGGAATTCATCTCCAGCGCCAGACGCTGGCGGCCGATCAGCGGGGTAGGAAAGTCGATCTCGACGTCGAGATGGAAGCCCGAATGCGGCTTCAACTCGCCCCAGCAATCCCCGTCCTGCACGCGGATCGGCTTGAGCACCTTGATGAATTTGCGCGGCTGGGACAGCTCGCGAATACCGACCTCGTCGATTGCCTCCACAAAGGCTGCCGCGCTGCCGTCCATGATGGGCACTTCGCGGGAATCGATCTCGATGTAGCAGTTGTCGATGCTGAGGCCACGCAGCGCCGCCAGCAGATGCTCCACGGTGCCGACCGTGACGCCCGACTCGTCGCCCAGCACGGTGCAGAGCGTCAGGTTCTTGACGTAGCGGACATCGGCTGGGATCTCAGCGATGATGCGGCCGCGCTTGCTGACCAGGAACCGGTAGCCCGTATCGGCTTCCGTGGGATGCAGAACCATGGACACTGGGGCACCGCTGTGCACTCCAGTTCCTGACAGCTCAATCTCCCGGGCAATCGTCGTCTGTCGCGACCCGATAAACCGCTTCGACATGTGCGAAGTCCCTCGGTCCCCTCGTCGGCCCAGGACATCCGTTCGTTGCCGGATAATCCTGCGCCCCCCGTCATTTACCCTTTGCGACCGCCTCTCGTATGCTTGGGCCTTCCCATGTGGCCCACTGGCTTGATTCGCTCGGGTTTATGAATCAAACGATATGTGCTGTGTGGATCGGGGACAAATCACGGTTTCTTTCATTGTGTTACCGCCTGGCCGCACCCAAGAGCTGGCCGGTTCCAGCCCTAACGCTTGCCACGTCCAAAAAACACCGGCAGATCAACTTGTTCTTCATTGTCGCGCGTGTCGTTTCTACTACCGGAATGCTTCGGCAACTGGGCGTCGCGGCTCGCGCTTCGCTTGCCGAGAGCTCCGCCCGTCAGGCGGCGCAGGAGGCTCGTCTTAGGGCTGGTCGCTTCAGGTTGCCGTTGATACACGAACGGTGGCTCCGGTGGTGTGCCGCGCTGAGCGCTCTCGCCTGTCTTGGCCCAATACTCGCGTTGCGCGTGCGGTGGGAAATCATTGACGGTGGGAGAACGCGGTCCTTCCTGCCCCAGCTCGAGCGGCTGTTCCTCGTGGCTTCTAGCGCGATTCCCCCCACGCGTCGCGTGACCCAGGGGTGAGAGTTGTGGGGGGCCCTCGGTGATATAGACGCTACCCCGTGCACGCCAGGCTTCCTCGCTCTCGCTGCCGGCGCCACCGTTGGCGTCATCGATGGCCTCGCTGAGACGCATGCGATAATCGTTGGCCTTCGCCTTGGGTGCGGGCGGGGAGGAAGCTCGCGGCGTCCAGACATCGTTCTTTGCAGCATGCGGTTGCGACTGGTACTGCGAGCGCGACATCCCGGATGCCACGATCGAGACGCGCACCCTGTCGCCCAGCGCCTCGTCGAAGGTTGCGCCTACGATGATATTGGCGTCGGGATCGGCCTCCTGGCGCACGCGGTTCGCAGCCTCGTCCACCTCCCATAGCGTCAGATCGCGACCGCCGGTGATCGAAAGGAGCAGGCTCTTTGCGCCTTTCAGCGACGTGTCGTCCAGCAGCGGGTTGACGATGGCCTCCTCGGAGGCAACGATGGCGCGCTGCTCCCCGGAAGCTTCGCCCGTTCCCATCATGGCGGTGCCCATGCCGCTCAGCACGGTCTTCACGTCGGCAAGATCGAGGTTGATGAGGCCTTCCTTGACGATCAGGTCGACAATGCAGGCGATGCCGGAATAAAGCACCTGGTCGGCCAGCACGAAGGCCTCGGCAAACGTCGTGCGGTCGGTGGCGATGCGGAAGAGGTTCTGGTTGGGGATGACGAGCAGCGTGTCGACGTGCTTTCTGAGCTCGCCGATGCCGGCCTCTGCAACACGCAAGCGGCGCGAGCCCTCGAACTGGAAGGGCTTCGTCACGACGGCCACCGTGAGGATGCCGAATTCCTTCGACACCCGCGCGATCACCGATGCGGCACCCGTTCCGGTGCCGCCGCCCATGCCCGCAGCGATGAACACCATGTGACAGCCGGCAATCGCCGCGCGGATGTCCTCGATGGCCTCTTCCGCGGCAGCCTCGCCGATCTCGGGCTTGGAGCCCGCACCCAGCCCTTCCGTCAGACTCGGCCCGAGTTGGATGCGCTTTTCCGCGCCGGAGGCTTCCAGCGCCTGGGCGTCGGTGTTGGCCACCATGAACTCGGCGCCCGTGAGCCCAGCCGCAATCATATTGTTGACGGCGTTTCCGCCGGCCCCACCCACGCCGATGACGGCTATGCGCGGTCTCATGTTCCTGAGCCCTTCAAAAGCTCTCGCGAAGCCACTGTCCCATTCGCTGCAAGTAACCGCCTGCCTCCAGTCCGCCCTGCTCCCACTGCGTTCCCGCGGTGGGGTCGAGGGCGACCTGGACGAGCCCGACGGCAGTAGAGAACGCCGGACTGCTAAATTGAGCGGGCAGACCTCCGACCGGCTGGATCCGGGCGATACGCACCGGCCGGGCAAAGAAATCAGCCGCCAACTCGCTCAACCCGGCCTGCTGGCTCGCCCCGCCCGTCAACACGATACGCTTGGCATAGCGAGCCACATTCGAACGCTCCAGCCGACTGGCAACATCCCCGAATAGACGCAACATGCGGTCGCGGACGATGGCGCGAGCCTGTCCCTTGGTCGTGGAGGACGCAGCACCTGCCTCCTCGTCGGCAAGCACGTACGCGATCACGTCCTGATCGCCGCCCGCGACGCTTGCCAGGGTGACATGATCCTTTTTGATTCGTTCCGCTTCGTAAACGGAAGCTGACAAAGTTTGCGCGAGGTCGAAAGTGGCGTGGTTGCCGCCGATCGGCACCACATCGTTGGACAGCAGATGTCCTTGCGCGAAGGTTGCCATAGACGTTGTGCCTGCACCGATGTCGAGGCAGAGGACGCCGACCTGGCGCTCCTCTCCGGTGGTCGCGGCGAGCGCACTGACGTAGGGCGCGGGCACCAGGCCGGACGCGGTCAGGTAAGCACGCTCCACCACGTGGAGCATGTTGCGCAGCGGCGCGTCGTCCGCTGTCACCGCATGCAGATCCGAGCCCAGGGTCTTGCCGGCAAGGCCGAGAGGGTGACCGATGCCTGCCGTGCCGTCGAGGCGATAGGAGATCGCGCTCCACGTGCTTGCGCGCCGCCGCCATCAGCCCTTCGATATCCGCCGCGTCGACCACGCGTCCCTCGATATTCGTGTCGGCCGTGAAGGTGCTCGACTTCAACCGGCCGCAAGCCACCGCCAGCAACACACTTTCAACCGCCATGCCTGCCGCCTGCTCCGCTTGCGCCACGGCATCGCGCACGGCCTGCTCCGCCTCGTGCAACTCGAAAACGGTCCCGCTCTTCAGACCGCGGGAGGGACATACCCCAATGCCCAATACGCGTACCTCCACCTGCCTGAGGCTCGCCGCGGCCCGCGATTGGGGCACCGCTATGATGACGCAAACGGTCTTGCTGGTGCCGATGTCCAGCAGCCCGATGACGTCGTCAGTCCGCCTGCTCGATCCCAGACCCGTACGCACGCAACACACTCCAACGCTTACTCAAACCACTCGAACGGCTATCAAATGCCGCCAATCACCGCCCGCCCTTCCCGCTCCATGATCTCGTTACGACTCTCCGGCCCGCGCACCAGCGTGCGCGCCGAGACCCTGACATCGATCTCTCTCGCCTCGGGCCCGCGTGCGCCGGCAATGCGCAGCGCGCGGGCCAGTGCCTCCGTCTCACCGCGCGCCGGCAGCTGCACGGTGCCACCGTCGGCGAGCCGCAGCATCCACCTGCGCCCGCCGATCCGCTCGGCTATCTCGATGCGCGCCATCAGAGCAGGGTGGTCGGCAAGCAGCGTGAAGAGCCTGGATGCCTCCGTGGCCGCACCTTCGCCGGCGACACGCGGCAGCGATGGCATTGCGCCCCTTGGAACAGCGGTGAGGACCCGCCCCGACTTGTCGATGAGGAAACTGCGGTCTCCCCGATGCCAGACGGCGTACGGCGATCGCTCGCTGACGCGTACCTCCAGCCGGTCGGGGAGCACGCGCTCGATGCTCGCGCGCTCCACCCAGGGCAGACGCTCGATGCGGTCCTGCGCGGCACGGCTGTCGAAGCTCAGCATCGTGTGCGCCGCTTGCAGGCCAATGGCGTCGAAGACGTCGCTGTCCAGCGTATAGCGGTGTCCCGTCAGCGACACCTGGGACAAGCCGAAGCCCGCAAGCTCGATGATGCGCTCGATTTCGGCCACCGCCGGTGCCGGAGATTTCAGCGGCCTGGCCAATCCCGCAAACACGAGAAATGCAACGACGCCCACGCCGGCCGTGGCGAGCATTGGCAATTGCAGCCTCGACTTGCGGCCGAAGCGGCGGCGGGCAGGGCGAGGGGCGGTTGCTCTCAGGACCGGGCGGGGCGCTGGCGATTGGCTCGCCCGCCTCCAGATGGTCGACCCGGACCCTATCTGTTGCAACTAGCCTCCTCCACCATCCAGCTCACGAGCTCGGCGAATGTCAGTCCCGCATGTGCCGCCAGCTCGGGTACCAGCGAGGTCGCGGTCATGCCGGGTTGGGTATTCACTTCCAGGCAGACCAACTCGCCTGAGCCGCCTGCGGTGTCGTCGTAGCGGAAGTCCGCCCGCGAAACGCCTCGGCAGCCCAATGCTTTATGAGCCGTCAACGTTAACTTCTGCACCAATTCGTAAACATTCGATGAAAGCGGGGCCGGAAGCAGGTGGACCGAGCCTCCTTCCACGTACTTGGCCTCATAGTTGTAGAAGCGCAGCGTCTGGGCCGGGACGATCTCGGTGACGCCGAGCACGCGATCGCCCATCACGGCACAGGTCAGCTCCCGACCCGGAATGTAGCGCTCGGCCAGCAGCCACTCTCCGAAGGCCCAGCCTGGATCGTGGAGCTCCTGCGGGGGATGCTCGTGATCCTCGCGCACGATGTGGACGCCGACGCTGGAGCCTTCAGCAACCGGCTTGAGGACATAGGGACGCGGCAGCACGTGCGCCTTTGCCGCCTCCGAGCGGCGCACAACGCGGCCGTCGGCGACCGGCACGCCGGCCGCGTGCA
>VBAB01000073.1 GCA_005888525.1 Alphaproteobacteria bacterium | reverse complement strand
CGCGCCTGCTCGATGGAGGGCACCTGGGCGAGCTTTTCCGCATCGCCTTGGCGGAGAGGCTGCCCGAACATCGCCCGGAGCATTTGGCCGGTCTACTAGAGGCCTACCGCAACCACGAGCCGGCGCTGGCGCTGTTCGACGACGCCAGCTGGGCACTGGGCCATTTCGCTGCCCAAGCGAAGCTCGGGCTGATCACCGACGGCACGCACCACGTGCAGGCCAAGAAGGTGGCCGCGCTCGGCATCGCCCCGCGCTTCCTGGAGATCGTCTATACGCATGCGCTCGGCGGCCGCGCGTTCTCCAAGCCGCACCCCAGAAGCTACGAGATGATCGAGCAGGCGCTCGCAGCAGACGGCAGCCGGCTCGTCTACATCGGCGACAATCCCTCCAAGGACTTCATCGTGCCCAATGCCCGGGG
>VBAB01000499.1 GCA_005888525.1 Alphaproteobacteria bacterium | reverse complement strand
GTAGCACTTGCGCATGGCCTCGCAGCGGTGCGAGCCGGAGAAGTGCATGCTGTCGCCCTTGGCCGGGGCGATGAAGCGGCAAACCTCCTCCAGCCCCTCGGCGGTCAGCCATTTCTGGCGGCGCCCGCGCTGCACGGCGAAGCAGTCCGCTGTCTCTTCGTCGGGCCCGCGGAACTGGTGCCCGCACTCATGGGCGTAGATCCACAACTTGACGGGCGTCGAGACCTTGTTGAGGAGCTTGGGGTTGAGGATGAGAAAGCCCGGATACGCGGCGCCGTAATCGTCGAGGTTGGTGTCGACGACCGTGGGACGTTGGCCGCATACCTGCCTCCATCCGTCGAGCTTCAGCTGGCCGACAGCCACGATCTGGGCATTGCCGCCGACGTGCGCCACGTACTCTTCCGGGGTCGGGCCGGCCTCGGCGGACACCCAAGACAACGCGCTCGCCACCAGGGCAAGCGCAATCCGCGCCCCCGGCCGAGGCTGCCGCCGGCAAAGTCTTGTGCCCCTCAAGTGCGCAATGCCCTCGTAAATCCGTCCCTTCATCAGCACCTTGGCGTGTTCACCCCGGGAATGCAACCTGGGGCCTGGCCGTGGTTCGCGACGGCTGCCCCGGTATGTCGTTCTCAATCGCTCACCGAGGTCTCGATGCGCTCCATGTCGGCGTCCGACAAGCCGAAATGATGGCCGATCTCGTGCACGAGAACGTGGGCGATGAGGTGGCCCAGCGTCTCCTCACCGTCGGCCCAGTAGTCGAGCAGCGGACGGCGGTACAGGAACACCATGTCGGGCCCGCGGGGCACATCCATCACGCTCTTCTTGTCGAAGCTGACACCCTGGTAGAGGCCCATCAGATCGAAGGGGCTCTCGAGCTTCAGCTCGCGCAGCACCTCCTCGGTGGCGAAATCTTCCACGCGCACCACCACATCGCCGCACAAGTCGCGGAACGCGCGCGGCAGGCTGGCCCACGCTTGCGCGGCAAGCTCCTCGAAATCGCCGAGGTCCGGCGCCCGTCGCCGGCCCCAATCCTTGCCGCCTGCCATGGGTGGCCTCGTCTGCCCGCCCGTTCCGCCGACAGAGATAGGCGCTGGGGCGGGCCGCGACCAGAGGCCAGGCGCGCGGGAGATCGAATCAGGCTTCCGTTTCGATGACGGCCATCACCTGCCGCACCCCGACCACGGCGCGCAGCGCAAATTCGACCAGCTCGGCTACGCGCGGCGCGACGCCGGTGAGCCGCAGATCCACGCTGAGCTCGCTGCCGTCGCCCGATTCGCGGGAGGCGTGAACGCGGCTGGGCACGGCGCCCAGCTTGGCGACCGGCTCGATCAGCCGCGGCAGCAGGCCAGGGTCGGCGGGGGCGGTGATGAAGAAGAAGGCTCTGACGGTGCGAGCTTGCGCGCGCGGCGCAACAGCGCGGGCGGCAACAGCTTGGGATGGCATGGGAGGAGTGTCCTTACACGAGATCGCAAAAAACGAGTCAGCGGCCCGGCGCCCTCAGGCAACCGGGACGATAATAATTCGCTGGGCGATCTCGATGTGAAGGACGGTCTGCATGATGGGCGACTATAGGCCTATCCGCGTTAACATTTCAAGAAATCATCTTTGTCATCCCGGCCAAGGGCGTCAGCCCGCGAGCCGGGACCCAGGAGTCGAGCGCGTTATGGCCCCTGGGTCCCGGATATTCGCTGGCGCGAATTCCGGGATGACAGGTGGGCTCACGCCGGCTTGCGGGCGATCAGGATGGCCTCGTCGAGGGTGAACCACAGCTTGTCCCCGTCGAGACGCGGCTTGAGGAAGGCTTGCAGGGCCGGCGACCCGTCCGTCAGCATGGAACGCAGGCGCGGGATCGTTGCCGCATCGCTGCTCAGGCGCTCGGCCCAGGGCTGGAACTCCATGTCCTTGGGGAGGCGCTCCTTGTGCAAGATCTCGAACCCGGTGTCAGCGAGCACCTCGCTCCATTCCGCCATGCCGAGGCAGCGGGCATGGCTCGGGTCGCGGATCTTCTCGAAGGCGTTGTAGGTCAGGGCCGCGTCGCGCAGCTCGGCGTTGGAGAAGCCCGGCGTCGATTCGCCATCCGGCGCGATGTTGTCGACCAGCGCGAACGTCCCGCCGCTCTTGAGCGTGCGCCACACCTCCGCGACGAAGCTAGGGATGTCAGGAAAATGGTGCGGGGCGATGCGGCAGGTGACGAGATCGAAGCGCGCATCCTCGAACGGCAGCGCCTCGGCGTCCGCGCGCGCCGTCTCCATGTTGGCGAGACCCTTGGCCTTGGCGAGCTTGGCCGCCTCCTGCAGCATCTCCTCGGTGAGGTCGCTGGCGATCACGCGGGCGACGTGGGGCGCAAACGCCGCCGCCGTATGCCCCGCGCCGGTGGCCACATCGAGCGCCTGCCACGTCGGCTGCGGCCGCACCAGCTCGACCAGGCGGCCGAGGCTCGCGCCCTTGGCGTGCACGCTCGACGTCGCATAGGCCGCCGCATGCGCGCCGAACTGCTGCTGCACCAGGGATTTGTTCATAGCGCACCTTCCGCGGCCGATAACCTTCCTCGAGATTACTATCATGCAGCGGGGCGCTCACCCAATGGCCGAAAGCGCTCGGCGGAAGACAACTATGTCCGTTAGGCCAATGCTCATTTTCGGCAAGGGACAAGAAACGGGTCGCATCGGCAAGACGAAGCGCCAATATCCGGCACACGTATGGCATGAGCCGCCATCAGGTGACGCGTGGGGTTTGCGTCGCTCGGAGCAGCGCGGAGAGCCATCTGATGTCGAACCCGACCTCTGCCGAATACACGCGTGGCGCACTTTACGGCCTCGCTGCCGCCGGCATCTGGGCCGGATGGATCGTCGTGGCGCGCCTCGGTCTGCGTACGAGCCTCACGCCGTGGGACATTGCGGCGCTCCGGTTCGGAGTCGGCGGACTGCTCTTGCTGCCCTACCTGCTGCGCAAGGGGTTTGCGATCGACCGCCTCGGCTGGATCGGGCTGGCTGCCATTGTGCTCGGCTGCGGCGCGCCCATGGTGTTGCTCGTGAATGCCGGCCTGCTGTTCGCCCCTGCGGCCCATGCCGGTGCCCTCTTCTCCGGCGGAGTGCCGCTGATAGTCGCGCTGCTCGCTGTCCCCTTCCTGCATGAGGCATTCACATCCGGGAAGAGAGTCGGCCTCGCTCTGATTCTGGCCGGCATCATCGGCGTCGTCTGGAGTGCGGGCGGCACCATCGGCACTCCACAGAACATCGGCCACGTTCTGTTTCTCGGCGGCGCCTTTTCCTGGGCCTGCTACACGGTCGCGATGCGGCACGCACGTCTCGATGGCCTCCACGCCGCAGCCGTTGCCGCTGTCGGCACGCTGATCCTGTACCTGCCTGTTTATGCCATCGTCGGCGGTGCGGGCCTTCTTGAGGCGCTGCTGGCCGACATAGCCCTTCAGGCCTTCGTCCAGGGGTTTCTGGCGGCCGTCGTTGCGCTCGTTCTCTACGGGCGCGCCGTCAGCATCCTCGGAGCTTCGGGCGGTGCAGCGTTCCCCGCCATGTGCCCGGCGATGACCGCCGTGCTGGGCATTCCGATCCTTGGCGAGTGGCCCACGGCGGTAGACTGGATCGCCATCATCTTGATTTCTATCGGCGTTTACATTGTGAGCGGAGGGCCGCTTCCGGCACGACGGGATGCAACGGTTGGAGCTATGGTGTCAGACCCGGAGGATCTGACACCGCATCGCCGGGCGCGCTGACCGAGATCGGCGTCGCGTAAGTGCG
>VBAB01000498.1 GCA_005888525.1 Alphaproteobacteria bacterium | reverse complement strand
TCTCACACGCTGGCGACAGGCCGGCCTCGTCTGGCCGACGGTGTTCGCGCTCGCGGGCCTGACGGTGCTGATCGGGCTCGGCACCTGGCAACTGCAGCGCAAGGCCTGGAAAGACCAGCTGATCGCCAAGATCGCCGAGCGCGTCACCGCACCACCGATCCGGCATGCAGGCGATGGCCAGTCCAGGACCGTGGCGGAATCCGACGACCTCGAGTACCTGCATGTCGCCTTCAAGGGCCGCTTCCATCACGACAAGGAGCGCTATCTCTATGCGCCGGCCAGCGCAGGGCTCGGCTGGCACGTCTACACCCCGCTGGAATGGGCGCCCGCGCACTTCGTGTGGGTCAATCGCGGCTTCGTGCCCGATGCGCGCAAGGATCCCGCGACGCGGCGGGAGGGGCAACTGACCAGCGAGGTCGAGATCGCGGGCCTCTTCCGCATTCGCCAAGCCAAGGGTGCGTTCACGCCAACCAACGACGTTGCCCGCAACCTATGGTACTGGCCTGATGTGGCGGCCATGCAGGCCTCGGCCTTCGGGACGGGAACGAGTGCCTTGCCGTTCACGGTCGATGCCGACATGCGGCCGGAGCCCCCGGGAGGCTTGCCGCGCGGCGGTGTCACCCGGCTCGACCTGCCCAACCGCCATCTCGAATACGCGCTGACGTGGTACGGCTTGGCCCTGACGCTGATCGGCGTTTTTGCCGCCTTCGCCCGCGGTCGGCTGAGGTCCCTGGGCGCAGCGTAGCTCGGCTGTTCCCGTCGCGCCGAGCATAGCGCTCAAGGTATTGAAATAAAGCGATTTTCCACGGGAATTCGAGGATTACCAGCACATTTCGTAGGCAGTTTCCTCGCCGCGCCTTGTTCGGCTCCTCCTCGCGTCTTAGGGTGCTCGAGATCCTGGCCCCCCACCCTCGTGCCGAGCGAAAGTCCTTCTTCCTTGCGATACGTCAGCACCAGAGGCGAAGCACCGGAGCTCTCCTTCGAGGACGCGCTGCTGGCTGGGCTTGCGCGCGACGGCGGGCTGTATATGCCGAAAGCCTGGCCGAAGCTGTCCCACGAGACGATCGCCGCCTTCGCCGGAAAGCCGTTCGCCGAGGTTGCCGCGTCGCTGCTGGAGCCCTACCTCGGCGGCTGCATCCCGCGCGGCGAGTTGATCACGCTCGCCCGCGACGCCTACGCCCGCTTCGGGCATCCCGCCGTCACGCCCCTGGTCCAGATCGACCGCAGCCTGTGGGTGCTGGAGCTGTTTCACGGGCCGACGCTGGCCTTCAAGGACGTGGCCATGCAGCTCCTCGCCCGGCTGATGGAGCGCGTGCTGGGCACCCGCGGCGAGCGCCTCACCATCGTGGCGGCGACCTCCGGTGACACCGGCGGGGCCGCTATCGAGGCCTTCCGCGGCTCGAGCCGCGTCGACGCCGTCGTGCTCTTTCCGCAGGGGCGCATCTCGGACGTGCAGCGGCGCATGATGACGACGGCGCCGGAGCCCAACGTGCACGCCGTCGCCATCGAGGGCACCTTCGACGACTGTCAGGCGCTGGTGAAGGCGATGTTCAACGACCTCGCCTTCCGCGACCGGCTGCAGCTGGGGGCGATCAACTCCATCAACTGGGGACGCATCATCGCCCAGCTGACCTATTACTTCGTCGCCGGCGCCGCGCTCGGCAGCCCGCACCGCCCCATGAGCTTCTCGGTGCCGACCGGCAACTTCGGCGACGTGTTTGCGGGATATTGCGCCAAGGCCATGGGTCTGCCCGCCGAGCGGCTGGTGATCGCCACCAACGAGAACGACATCCTCTACCGCGCGTGGGGCACGGGTATGTACACGCAGGCGGACGTGGTTGCGACCACGTCTCCCTCCATGGACATCCAGGTCTCCTCCAACTTCGAGCGCTTCCTGTTCGAGGCCACCGGCCGCGATGCTGCTTTCGTGCGCAACAAGATGAATGGTCTGCGCCAGAGCCGGTCGATCGGTCTCGGCGAGGCCATGGTGCCCTACCGTGAGAGCTTCATCGCCGAGCGGGTCGACCAGGCCGCTGTCACCGACTGCATCCGGCGCGTAAAGGCCGATAGCGGCTATCTGCTCGATCCCCACAGCGCCTGCGCCGTCGTTGCCGCGCGCAAGACGATGACGTCCCAGTCCCAGCACATCCCGCACATTGCGCTGGCGACCGCGCATCCGGCGAAGTTCCCGGACGCCATGCAAACCATCGTCGGCGAGCGGCCGAACCTGCCGCCGCGCCTTGCTCGCCTCATGTCGGATCCCGAGCGCATCGCCGTCCTGCCCAACGACCTCGCCGCCGTTGAGCGCTTCGTCGAGGACCGGTCGGCGTGCAGACGAGGAGCGGCGGCATGAGCACGCAACTGTCGCGCCTGGCGAACGGCTTACGGGTGGTGTCGCACCACATGCCGCATCTGGAGACGGTATCGCTCGGCGTATGGGTGGCCACAGGCGCCCGCCACGAGCAGGAGGACGAGCACGGCATCTCCCATCTCCTGGAGCACATGGCCTTCAAGGGCACCGAGCGGCGCAGTGCCACCGACATCGCCGAGGAGATCGAGGCGGTGGGCGGCGAGCTCAATGCCGCTACCAGCCTGGAGACCACCGCCTATTTCGCGCGCATCCTCAAGGGCGATATCGGCATCGCCCTGGACATACTGGCCGATATCCTGCAGATCCCGCGCTACGCCCAGGACGAGCTCGAACGCGAACGCGAGGTGATCCTGCAGGAGATCGCCGCCACGCGCGACAGCCCCGACGAGATCGCCTACGA
>VBAB01000497.1 GCA_005888525.1 Alphaproteobacteria bacterium | reverse complement strand
GAATTCGCCGAGCGCTGCTTCAGCCAGATCGAGGGCTTCGGCGAGTACGGCTTTCCCGAGAGCCACGCGGCCAGCTTCGCACATTTGGTCTATGTGTCGTCGTGGATCAAGCGGCACTACCCGGACGCGTTCTGCGCCGCCATCCTCAACAGCCAGCCCATGGGCTTCTATCAGCCGGCCCAGCTGGTGCGCGACGCGCGCGAGCACGGCGTGGAGGTGCGCCACCCCGACATCAATGCCAGCGACTGGGACTGCACGCTGGAGCCGGCCTCCTCTCCCCGCTCGTCGCAAGCAGCCTCTCTTGTGGATTCTCCAGAGCGGGCCGCTGGGTACCTTCTCCCCTTGGGGAGAAGGTGGCCCGAAGGGCCGGATGAGGGGGCCTTCGCTCGCGCGAAAGAGAGTGGCCCTTCACCAGTTCGGCTGAATGACTTACGGCCGCGACATCGAGCGGGTGCTTGTGGTCAGGTGGAAGCGCGCGACCGTAAGTCATGGCCTCACGTCCTCTCCCCCGAGGGGAGAGGCGAACATCCCCCGATCCCCTCTGCGCAAGGGGGAGGGGTTCGCCGCGCAGTGCGACTGGGGTTGCGGCTCGTGGGCGGGTTGGCGGAGGAAGCGACCAGGGGGACGGTGCTTAAGGCGCGCGGGGAAGGCTATGCCGACATGGCGTCGGTGTGGACGAGAAGCGGTGCGCCGGCGAGCGTGTTGGAGCGGCTGGCCGACGCCGATGCCTTCCGCTCCACGGGGCTCGACCGCCGCGCGGCGCTGTGGGCGGTGAAGGGTCTCGACGGCGGCGCGCTGCATGGCGGCACCCGGCGCGCGACCTCCACCGACACGTCGCTCCTGACTTGGAGCGCAACGGAGGGTGCCACCGGCGATCTGTTCGACGAGCCTCCTGTCGATCTCCCCGAGACGACGCTGGGCGAGCACGTCGTGCACGACTACGCCGCCATCTCCCTGTCGCTCAAGGCGCATCCGATCGCCTTCTTCCGCGCGGAGCTGGCGCGACGGCGCGTCATCACCAGCGCCGCGCATTGGGACGAGCGGCTGGCGGGCCGGCGCGTGAGCGTGGCAGGCCTGGTGCTGGTGCGGCAGCGCCCCGGCACCGCCAAGGGCGTGATCTTCGTCACGCTCGAGGACGAGACGGGCATCGTCAATATCGTCGTGTGGCCCAAGGTGTTCGAGAAGAACCGCCGCACGGTGATGACGGCGCAATTCCTGATGGTGCGCGGCAAAATCGAGCGCGAGGGGCTCGTCATCCATGTCGTCGCCGATCAGCTGATCGACCTCACGGGCGAGCTCAAGCGCCTCGGCGACGGCACGGCCGGCATGCCCCGCACCGACAAGGAAATGCGCGAGGGCTCATGGAAGCCCAAGAGCCGCGACTTCCATTGAGGGAAACGCCTCTGAGGCAATTGAAGTCTATGTGACTTAGTGCTATATGTCTGCGTGCGGGAGGGGAGTTGTGCGGGTCTTCAAGACGAAGGCGTTCGGGCGCTTCCAACGGAAAGAGCATATCGATGACAAAGCGCTGCTTGCGGCTGTGACTCGCGCCGAGCGTGGGTTGATCGACGCACGCCTCGGCGGATGTCTCGTCAAGCAGCGAGTTGCCCGGCCGGGAGAGGGGCGGAGCGGTGGCTTTCGCACGGTCATCGCCTACCGCAGCAGGACGCGCGCAGTATTCCTGTACGGCTTCGCCAAGAGTCGACAGGAGAATATCAGCATGGCCGACGAGCGCGACTTGCAGGATTACGGAGCAATGATCCTCGACCTCGACGATGTCGGCATCGCGACGATGATCGCCGGCAACGAGCTCAAGGAGGTGAGATCGGATGGCTAAGCGAAAATACCGCAGCGAGATTGCGCAGACCGTGCACGAGGGGGTGCGCGGCATGCACCGGCTTGGGCTCGTCGACAAGAGGACGATGCGCGACTTCGATCTGCGCTGCCTGACGACCGTTGAGGATATGGCACCGCACGACATCCACGCTTTGCGGCAACGCGAGGGCGTAAGCCAGGCCGTGTTTGCGCGCTGCCTCAACCTGACAACCAACTACGTGAGCCAGCTCGAGCGCGGCACCAAGCGCCCGAGGGGCGCGACGCTCAAGCTCCTGTCCCTGATCAGCGCCAAAGGACTGGACGCGGTTCTCTAGCCGATTGGCCGCGGGAAACTCGACCTATCTGTGGAAATGTCCATGCCGACGATGGCGATCGGTGAGGGGCCGTGCAGACTCGCCCAGCGATTCTGGGAGCTGTGCGATGGAACCAGCGGCCATACTCGACGCCCTCGTGCATTCGGAGGCTCTGCCGAGGGAGGCGCTGCGAGCGGCCGCGGAACGACGCGCGGACATGGTTCCCTTGTTCGTCGCCGAAATCGACAGCTATGCGGCCGGCGGCGGCCGGCGCGTAGGCAATGCGCCTCTCTTCTTCATCTTCCATCTGCTCGGCGATTGGAGGGAAGTTTCCGCTTATCGCGCGCTCGCCCGCCTGCTGCGCTGCCCTCCCGACAATGTCGATGCTGCGATAAGCGTTGCCATCACCATGACCACGCATCGCGTCATGGCCGCCGTCTTCGACGGCGACCCGCACCCGATCTACAACATCATCCTCGACGAGAACGCCGACGAATTCGTGCGCTCGCGCATGTGCGAGACGCTGGCCATGCTGGCGTTGCAGGGGCGGCTGGATCGCGCCGAGGTGGCATCCTTCCTGGGCGATTGCTGGATCCACTTGCAGCCGCGCGACAACTGCTTCGTGTGGCACGGCTGGCAGAGCGCCATCGCTCTGCTCGGACTCGTGGAACTGAGAGACCTCGTCAAGGAGGCCTTCGATCGCAAGATCATAGATCCCACCTGGCTCGACTATCAGGACTTCGAGCACGATCTCGCACTCGCGCTCCTGAACCCGACGGACCCATGGCACGGCAAACGCGACGAATACGAACTGTTCGGCGATACCATCGAGGAGCTGTCCACCTGGTACTGCTTCTCGGAAAAATACAGGCAGGAGCGCGAGCGAGCGCGCAATACGCCGCCGGTGCCGCTGTTCCCGCCGAGCGCGCCCGCCAGGAATCCGTTGCGCGGCATCGGCCGCAACGACCCCTGCCCCTGCGGCAGCGACAAGAAATACAAGAAATGCTGCCTGCAATGAGCCTCGAGAAATTGCGAGGCGACGCGTTCGGCGCATCTGCGATCCACAAGACCTGCACAGCATTTCCACACCCCCATTGCGCTCTTCGCACGACAAGCGTTTGATGCGGTGTGTTCTGTTGCGTTCGTCGCGTTGCGTGCCCCGCATTCGTAGTCAGTGGAGTAGCGCAATGTCTGAGCGTCACCAGCATGCACCCCGGTGCGTGTATTATCTTGCCGATAGTCTCGACAGCATCCTGGCGGCTTGCGAGGACTTGCTCGGTGAGCACATCGAACCTAGCCACCTGCTCCGCCTCGAGCTCGCTGCCATCACGCATGTGCTCCAGGCCCGCCGGTACATAGAGGACCTCGACGCGGCCGTGCCGGCTCTCATCGACCAGTGCCTTCTTTTTCTTGCGGGCACGACCGTCTTCGACCTCGCGCATCTTCGAAGCGGC
>VBAB01000071.1 GCA_005888525.1 Alphaproteobacteria bacterium | reverse complement strand
CATGAAGAACTCGTCGTCGAGCTTGATCTGGCCCGCCTTCAACGCCTTGAAGGTCACGGCGAGCAGCATGAGCTTGCTCATGCTGGCGGGATAGATGAGGTCGTCGGCGCCGCGCTGGAACATGATGGCGCCCGATGCGGCATCCATCAGCACGGCGTGCGGCGCCTTGACGACGACCTCGCCGGCCGTCGGCGCGGTTGCCGTCTGTGCGCGCACTACTTGCGCCAGGATGGGCTGGACGCTGCCTGCCGCGAGTAAACCGACAACTGCCGCAAGGCCAATGAGGCCGAGCAAGAGCGGCCGCCGCGGGCAGACTTGGACGCAAACGCGCATTACCGTGACCCCAGGATGGCACGAAAGCCCGTGCCGACTATCGGGTCAGGGGCACGGCAAAGTCAACGGACACGCGGCCGGGCCGACATCGCGGAAGCCGCCTCAGCGGCTGGCGTAGGGTGCGTGCGACAGCGCCACCCTGAACCACGATTGGCTCGCCAGGAAGCGCTGCTCCTGACGGTCGTCGCCCGTGAGCGGGGCCCGGCCGGCATAGCGCACCCGCACGCGTGCCGTTCCGCGCGTCTCGAAGCCGAGATAGCGTGCCGCGGCGCGCGACACGTCGATGACGCGGTTGTTCACGTAAGGCCCGCGATCGTTGACGCGCAGGAGCAGCGTGCGCCCGTTCTCCATGTTGGTGACGTAGACGAGCGAGGGCAGCGGCAGCGTCGGATGCGCGGCCGACAGCGCCGACATGTCGAAGATCTCGCCGTTGGCGGTGCGGCGGCCGTGGAAGTCGTGCGCATAGTAGGAAGCGATGCCGGTGCGGTCGTAGCCCGGGTCCTCGCGCGGCGTGTGCCACTGGCCGTCGATCTGGTAGGGGTCGCCGACCTTGTAGCTGCCGCCGCCCTTGGGGACGGGCTGGCCGTAGGCGATCACCCGGTGGCTTGCGGGCGCGCTGCTACGAGGTTCCATGCCGGCTGCCGGCCGTTCGGAATTCGAGCAGCCGCTGGCGAGGAGCGCCGCGGCGAACAGTCCCAGACACGCGACGGCGAACGGCCGCAACGGCACACGCATGACAAGAGCCCGCTGACCCAGACGCCCGTTGGGGATCCAGCGCCCCAGTGGTCGCGTAAATTGCCACGAACGGAATTAGCATCGCGTTAATCGAAACCCTTCGCGGGCTTGGTCGTCCGGGACTTCTAGTCGGATGTCCCCCGCTTCAGGCGGATGGCACCGTCCACGGGGACTTGCCGGACCGCACAGGGACGACCGACGGCCTTGCAGCGAAAGGAGCCGATGTCCGTGCGCGCGCAGTCGAGCTGCCTGTTCCACGCGATACCCCACCGCGTATATTGCTCGCCGTATTTGCGGGCTTGGACAAGCCAGCTTTCCAGCGCCCGCTGCTTGGCGACCAGCTCGCTCTTGTCTTCGGCGATCTCGCCGGCATGCAATCGTTCGCACAAGGCCATGGCGGCGCGCGCCTCGATGGGCAGGACGCAGGCAATGCCGATGACGGCCAATCCTACGAGTTGCAGCGTCCTGCTCATGTTCGCACGGCTCCAACGACCCTCGGGCTCGGAACTGCACTACCTGTAGTCGCGCCTCCGCGCTGTTCCGCCAGGCACAACGATCGGACAGCAGATTGCCTTCCCCCCGTGGTGGTGCGCAACGGGTCGTGCCCTCTTGCGGTCGAGCAGCTCTAGGCAGCAGCTTGGACGCAGGGTGCCAAAATCTTGGAGAGATTACGCGACTGAAGGCGATGTTGTCTTTCCCGCCTGCGTTCGAGCGTGTGCTCCGGGGCCGAGCAGGCGCGCACCGCTCTACTGATCTCGTTTTATGGCGGTTGCCTCGTCGAATGCGAACCAGCGAGGCACCGAACGCCGCACCCTATGGTGCGCAGCGACAAATCGGCGGGCAGTGGGACTCCGCCTGCCTTGAACGCCTCCACGATCAGCTGCCAGGACTACGCAGCGGGCGCACCTCCGGCGAACGCCGGAATTACCGTCTCGCCGAATTGGCGCATCGAGCGCTTTATGCGCTCATGGTCGAGGTAGCCGAAGCTCATCTGGCAGAGCAGATGGCCCACGCCGGCATCGCGCAGCTCGGCGACCTGATCGGCCACCTCGCGCGCGGTGCCGATCAGCGTGCCGGAGCGTAGGGCATAGCGGATGCCCTCCTCGTCGGAACAACTAGGGTCGGTCCAGGGGTTGAGCAAGGCCGGGTCGACCCGGAAGTCGGCTGGGTTCAGAGCATGGCGCGAATGATTCATGTGGCGCCGCGTCTGAACCAAGGCAGCGAAGAGCTCGTCCTCGGCGGCAGCGCGGCTCTCGCCGACATAGACCCAGCGCCAAATCGCGGCCTGCTGCAACAAACGCTTCTGCGCCGCACCGTCCAGCCCGCTTACCCTCAGGCCCCCGGCGTATTGGCCAAGGCGCTCCGGTATCTGCGCGATTGGCAGGCGCACGGTCAGGATCGGCACGCCCTTCTCGCCGCAGACACGGAAGGAGCCGGCCGACGCGACACTGTGCCAGATCGGCGGATGCGGGCGCTGCACAGGCGCAGGGCGCAGCTCGGGCAGGCTGAGCGTGAAGTACTTGCCCCTGTGATCGAGCGGCGTTGCCGTCCAGGCGCGTGTCATCACGTCGAGCGCTTCAACCATGCGCTCACGCGCGTCGTCGCTTCTCAGCCCAAAGCCGACGAACTCGTACTCGTTGAAGATCGTGCCGCGGCCGACGCCAATGTCGAGGCGCCCCTGCGTGAGATTGTCGAGCAGCGACAGCTGCGTCGCCAGCCGCACCGGATGACGCAGCGCCATCTGGATGACGGCGAAGCCGATGCGGATACGCTGCGTGCGCATGGCTAGCGCCGCGGCGAACGGGATCGGGTCCGCGTAGACGCTCTCTCCCGTGAAGTTGTGCTCGGTAAGCCAGACCCCGTCGAAACCCACCTCTTCGGCGAGCGTCGCCTGCTCGAGCTGCTCGAAGATGGCGCGCGCGTCTTGCGCGGGCGATGGAGAATGCGCGAGCGTCAGCCAGCCGAATTTCATCGCGTTCGTCCCGCGCGCTCACACGTCCCGCAGAAAAAAGCGGCCGTCGGGCCGCAGCAGCCCGAGACGTTGTTCACGCAGCGGCTTACGCGCGTGTGGATGCTGACGGGCCGCATGAAAGCGCCGAGCCTCAATTGCCGCGATTTGCTCGTCACCGCTTCTCCCGCACGCAGGACTTGCGCCGCCATGTCAGCCATTCATGTAGGGCCGACTTGGATGTCGAGCCAGCCGAATTCGGTGGTGCGCATGCGATCGCCGGGACGCAGCAGCACCGACGTGGTCGCGGATTCGATTACCGCGGGTCCGTCGATCATCTGGCCCGACGCCAGCGCGTCGAACGCATAAATAGGCACCTGGAGCCACTGTCCGAGATAGATGCGGCGTTCCCCGCTGGGCCTTGCAGCGGCATGAACCGGCAGCGCCGGCTCCTGCGGCAGGGCAGGCAGCTCGCCAATCACCGCCACTCGGGCGTTGATCAACACGGCCTCCTGATCCCTGAGACTGTACGTGTAAAGCCCCTCGTGGCGGACATGAAATGCATCCGCCATTTGTCTCAAGAGATCTGACGACCCGAAATCAACGTGATCGAGCGGCACATTCACCTCGAACACCTGCTCGCCATAGCGCATGTCGGCGGATGGCCGCACGCGGATCGACCCTGAGAACGACGCAGCCGCGAGCCGCTGGCGCCCCTCTGCCTCCATTTCGCGGAATGCCGCGCGCACCGCTTCGGCATCGAGACGGCTGGCATCGCCAATGTGCGTTCGCGCCACCTCGCAGCGCAGGTTGCAGGCGAGCATGCCCCACGCCGACAGCACGGCCGAGAGCCGCGGCACGATCACCCGCTTGAGCTCGAGCTGGCGCGCGACATTCGTCACATGTAATGCCGCCGCCCCGCCGAACGAGAGGATGGCGAAGCGCCTCGGATCGACTCCGCGGCGCACCGAGACGAGTCGGATGCCCTCGGTCATGTGCGTATTGATGACCCGATAGATACCCTCGGCCGCCGCCATTCGCTCCACACCGAGCTTGTCCGCTATGCGATCGACGGCAGCTTCGGCAGCGCGGCGGTCGAGGCGCGAGCGACCGCCGAGAAAGTTGTCCGGGTTGAGGAAGCCAAGCACGAGGTTGGCGTCGGTCACCGTCGCCTCAGTGCCGCCATTGCCATAGCAGGCCGGACCCGGCTGCGCGCCGGCACTCTCAGGCCCGACGTGGAGCACACCGCTGTGGTCTACGCGCGCGATCGAGCCGCCACCCGCGCCGATGCTGGCGATGTCCAGGCTTTGCAGCGCCACCCGTTGACCGGCAATGCGCCGGTCCGACGCAATCGCCGCCTCACCGCCGACCACCAGCGAGATGTCGGTCGAGGTTCCTCCCATATCGAACGGAATGAGATCGCCATGGCCCAACAGCCGAGCGGCGTACTGACTGCCGGCGACGCCGCCGGCGGGACCGGACAGCACGCCGCCCGCTGCCAGCCGCGCGGCTTCGGCAATGGTTGCAACGCCACCGTGCGACTGGATGATCAGCACCGGTGCGCGCAATCCCGCCTCGCGCAGTCGCGTCTCCAAGCGGTTCAGATAGCGCTCCAGCGCCGGTCCCACGTACGCATTGACCACCGTGGTGCAGAGGCGGTCGTACTCCTTGATCTGAGGCAGCACCTCCGCCGAGAGCGCAATGTAGACGCCCGGCATGGCCGCCCGAACGGCCTCGGAAGTCATCCGCTCGTGGGTTCCGTCGCGCCAGCTGTGCAGGTAGCAGATCGCCACCGCCTCCACTCGCTGGCTCTTCAGGACGGCGATGGCGGCATCGAGCGAGTCGCGGTCCAACGCGATCTCAACCCGCCCATCGGGTCGAATGCGCTCGCGCACGCCGAGCCGGCGTTCGCGGGGCACGAGCTGCGTGGGCGGCGGTTGGCGCAGGTTATAGCGGTCGTCCTTCAGCCCCTCGCGCATCTCGATGATGTCGCGATGCCCTTCGGTGGTCAGCAGCCCGACCTTGGCGCCCTTATGCTCGAGGAGCGCGTTAGTCGCGACCGTCGTGCCGTGGACGATGCGCTCGGTGCGAGCGAGCATCGTCGCGCGGTCGATCCCGAGCGTCTCTGCCAGGCGATCGAGGCCGTCCATTACGCCCAGCGACTGATCGGCCGGTGTCGATGCCGCCTTCGCCAACGCAACGCGGCCCTGTGCATCGACGGACACCAGATCCGTGAATGTGCCGCCGACATCGATGCCGATCCGGAACATGCCTCAGCGTCCCTCGGGCGAGACGAAGCCCAACGCCATGTCCCGGGCGCGCTCCTCCGCCGTCCGCTCCCTCGGCTCGCCCCAGCCGCCGCCCCCACCCGAGTGCGCATGCACCACATCGCCCGGCCTCAGTACAATCCCCGTCTCCTTTGTCTTGAGTGCCCGGTCAGGACGACCGGACGACTGCAACCAATAGCGATGCGGCTTCCCATCGGCGCCTCCGAGCAGGCCACATGCGCCGTATTTCACGCCGTCGCCGGCCGTATTGGCAACTGCAGGTTCGGTCGTCTCGATGACGAGCTCGAGCTCGCCCCCCGGACCGCCGCGGTATCGCCCGTCGCCGCCGCTATCGGTGCGGAACTCGTGGCAGCGAAAATGCAGTGGAAAGCGCACCTCCTGCACTTCGATGCTGCCGAACTTGATGCCGCCGGCCGCCTGCCATTCGCCCGCGCCCGGCCAACCGTCCCCGGCCGACGAGCCGCCGCCACCCGGACGCGCCTGGAAGAGATGCCAGATGAAAGGCTTCTCCGAGCGCGGGTCGATGCCCTGCACTGCGATCCGGAAACGCCGGCCCCAGCCCGCCATGGCCCGATCGGGACACGCCGGCGCAAGCGCGCGGATGATCGCCTCGATGATCTCTTGTGCGCAGTGGTTGGTGCACAGCGTCACCGGCGCTCCCGGCCTCGGCCAGACGATAGTGCCCTCCTTGAGCTTCAATTTCACCGGCCGGAATGCACCGTCATTCTTCGGAATATGGGGATCGATCAGATAGGCGAGCGCTACGACGGCGGCGGAGTACGTGTTGGCGTAGGAGGAGTTGATGAAGCCCTTTACCTGGGGATGGCTGTCGGTGAGGTCGACCTCGAGGTCGCTACCCTGCTTGGTGACGCGTGCACGGATGTGGATATCTTGGGCGCCGTGCCCATCATCGTCGAGAAACGCCTCGCCCTCGTAGACCCCATCCTTCCAGCCGGCAATGATGGCACGCACTTGCCGCTCCGCACCGTCCAGCACCGCCGCGACCGCCGCATGCGTCGTCGCCGAGCCAAATTCGCCGAGCAGTTGGGCGAGCCGCCGCTCGCCGATGCGGGCCGAGCCGATCATGGCCGCAAGATCGCCGCGGAAATCGCGGGGATGGCGTACATTGAGCACAATCATCTCATAGACGTCCTCGCGCCGTTGGCCTTGGTCGTAGAGCATCAACGGCGGAATGCGGATACCTTCCTGATAGATCTCCGTCGCGCTTGCGTTGTAGGCTCCGTGCGTGGCACCTCCGATATCGCTCTGGTGCGAGCGGTTGATCGCCCAGAATACGAACCGGTCCCCATCGAAGACGGGAACGAACGCGGTGAGATCCGGCAGGTGGTTCCCGCCCCGGTAGGGGTCGTTCAGCAGGTAGACGTCACCCGGCCGTATCCGCCCCTTGAAGAACTCGTGCACGGACCTAGCCGCAAACGGCAGCGCGCCGACGTGGATAGGTACGTGCTCCGCCTGGGCGATCAACCGCCCGTCGGGGTCGCAGAGCGCAGTGGAGAAATCCCGGCTCGAGTTCAGGATCTGCGAGTAGGACGTTCGCAACATTGCCTCGCCCATCTCCTCGACGATGGCACGAAGACGATGCTGGATCACGGAGACGGTGATCGGATCAACGGCGGGGTTCATGAGATGACGCGTTCGGAAGGAGGGGTGCCGTAGTCGGCAATTGAGCGAGACACCGAGAATGCAATGCGCCGCTCCTGTTGGTCAACGCGCGCGGTGCCCTGGCCTCAGCCCGGTCAGCCGACTGCCATGAACGGCCGGCGCAGGGCACAGAACTCCTCGACGGCCCCGACCAACCTATCGCACTCGGCATCCCCGATCGGCAGGCTCATAGCGATCATTCCGCGCCGCGCAATATAGATTCCCGCGGCCAGCAGATCGAAAAAGTAAAGCTCCCGCAGGGCCTCCTCAGTCGGAGTGGCGGCATAGGGGCGCTCGATCGGTCCCTTGCGGAAATGCGGCTGCATCATGCTGCCCAGGCCGCTGAAATGCAGATCCACGGCACGCTCGCCGCAGACGCCATTCAATCGCGCGCGCAAGTTTTCGCCGCGCGCAAATAGCGCCTCGGCCGCAGCGGCATCGAAGATCTCGCCCATGGCGACCAAGCCGCCGGCCATGGTCATGACGTTGTTATTGAAGGTCCCGGAATGAATGAGGGCGCCCGGCCGATGACCATCGAAAAGGTCCATCACGTCGCGGCGTCCCCCGAAGGCGCCAAAACTCATGCCGCCGGCCACGTACTTCCCGAGTGTGGTGAGGTCCGGCGTCACGCCCCGAAGCTTCTGCAGTCCCCCCGAGGAGTGCCTGCTGGTCATCACCTCGTCGAAGATCAGGAGCGCGCCAGCTTCGCGCGTTGTTGTGCGCAGCGCATTCAAGAACTCGGGCGTTGCCGGTATGCATCCGCCCGAGCCCATCATGGGCTCGAGTATGACGGCGGCGATATCACGGCCATCCACGCGAAGAACCTCGGTCGCTTGTCCAATGTCATTGTAGTCGACCAACGTCACGGGTATGGGCGAATTGATCGGACTGTCACCACCGACAAATGTCAGCAACCCGCCGTGGTAGCCGCCTCGGAACCCAACGATGTGCGACCGGCCGCTGAAGGCTCGCGCCGCCCCGAGCGCCATCATGTTCGCCTCGGTGCCGCTGTTGGTGAAGCGAACGCGCTCCAGCGACGGAAAGCGGGCGCAAAGCAGCGCCGCAAGCTGGCCTTCCCGCTCTCCGACCGATGCAAGATTGAGTCCTCGATCGATGGCGGCGTGCAAGGCGGCCCGGATGCGCGGCTCGGAATGGCCGAATAGGCCAGCCGTGTACTCGCCGCAAAAGTCGACATAGCGGTGATTGTCCACGTCTTCGAGAAGGCATCCCTCGCCGCGCACCATGGCTGCTGGGAACGGCGTATAGAACAGGACTGAACGCGTGTTGCCTCCCGGCAGGACCTCGCGTGCACGCTGATGGATACGGGCGCTGTTGGGGCGCACTGCGGCATAGCGTTCTCTCGCGTCGGCCAGCGCCGCATCGAGATCGCTGTTTCTCTGTCGCGCTACTGCCATGCAGCATATCCATCGTGGTTGCGACCAAACGATCGGCCTCCACCCTGCCCCAGCTTGCAAAGATGTGCAAAGGTGCGGCGAGGCCACCGGAAGCAGAGGCTACCTATTTCGCCTAAGAGCCCGTGACTATGAAGGTCGAACGATTCCTGCCCCGCAAGCGCGCCTCCTATCGGCAAACAACTGACACGCCCGGCAGCTTTGCCGACGCCCTGCGCGCGGGTGAACGCATCTACCTGAGCGCACAAAGCGGTGCGGACCCCGATGGTAACATTGCTGCGCCGGGCGATGCCGCAGCTCAGACCAACGCCGCGCTCGACCGCCTAGAAGCGGCGCTCATCGCCGCCGGTGGTTCGCTCGAGGACATCACCAAGCTGACTACCTCCATCGTCGACCGCGGCCACCGCAAGGACGTCTACGGCGCCATCAGCCGTCGGCTTCCAAACGTGTACCCGGTCAGCACCGGTCTCGTCGTCGCCGGACTGCCGGCGCCTGCACTGATGGTCCAGATCGATGCCGAAGCCGTTTCACCGGCTGCCGGTGCAACCGGCGTCCAGCGCTACCGCAAATATGACTATCCGGACTGGCACGGCCAGAATTTCGCCTGGCAAGGCTGCATGGTGGCGGCGGGCACGACCGAGCTGTTCGTGCGTGGCCAGACGGGCTCGACGCTCGACGGGAGAGGCACCGTGGGACGGGGCCGTCGGCCCGAGGACGCCGCAGCCCAAGCCGATCTAGCCCTGAGCAATCTCACGGCGCTGCTGAACGAGGCGGGCTCCAGTCTCGACGACGTCGCCAAGATCACGGTCTACATCTCCGATCGCGCCTACCGCGCCGCGGTGTACCCTATGATCGGCAAGCACTTCCGCGGCATCCATCCGGTTTCGACCGGCATAATCGTCCAGGCCTTCGCCCGGCCGGAAATCCTGTTCGAGATCGATGTTCACACCTTCCCCAAAACGGCCGGCCAGCCGCGCATGCGGCTGCGCAAATACCAATCGAAGAACGCCCGCTACGGCACCGAGCAGCAGCCCCTCGACTGCGATTTTTGCATGACTGTGCGCGAGGGCAATCGCGTGATCCTGCGAGGCCAAACCGGCATGGCGCTGAACGAAGTCCTGAAAGGACCCGGCGATGTTGTCGCCCAGGCCGAGCAAGCGATGGATAACGTTGCCGTTCTTCTGGGCGAGGCCGGCGCCAAGCGCTCCGATATCGTCAAGGCTACCGTCTTTGTCACCGACCGCGCTTTTCTAGCGGCGGCATGCGATGTGATCCTCGGCAGGTTAAGCGGCGTCAACCCAGCCTTCAGCGCGCTGATCGTCAAGGGCCTGGCGAGTCCGGAATTGCTGATGGAAGTCGACATCACCGCTGTGATTGAGGATGGTCCCGCATGACATTCTCGCTCGTTGGACGTTGCGCCCGGACTGGAATGCTCGGGGCGGTGGTGACGAGCTCTTCGATCGCCGTCGGCTCCCGCTGCCCCTATGCGCGGGCTGGCGTCGGCGCTGTCCTGACCCAGCACCGCACCGATCCGCGGCTTGGACCGCTCGCCCTCGATCTTCTGGAGCGAGGCTTCACGGCCGAGGAGGCATTGCAGGCCATCGTCGCTGCGACGCCGCACCGCAATTGCCGTCAACTTGCGGTCATCGATGCCGCGGGCCGCACTGCGACGTTCTCCGGCGTCGACGTGCGCGGCGAGAAAGGCGAGGCCCGAGGCCGGGACTGTGCGGCGATCGCCAATATCGTTCGTTCGCCCGACATCCCGTGCGCCATGACAACTGCATTCGAGACGTCTCCCGGTAGCCCGATAGTCCGTCGTCTTATCCATGCACTCCAGGCGGGCGAAGCCGCTGGCGGTGAATTTCAGCCAGTCACGTCCGTGGGACTGGTAGTCGCGCACGCGGAAGCCTTTTCTTACGTTGATCTTCGCGTCGACGATCACGCTGAACCAATCGCGGAGCTTTCCCGTCTCTGGGCGAAGTACGAGCCGGAAGCCGACCTCTATGTAGTGCGTGCCGTCGATCCCAAGCAGGAGCTCCGCGCGTCCACGCTCAGTATCGATAGCAACGAATGAGCGCGATTGATGTCGGCGACACATCGCGGCGTTTGGTTGGAGTGGCGCCTCTCAAACGGCGATGGCGGTGCCGTACGGCTATTTTGACGATAGCGGAACGGCCGGTAGCTGCTGCAGGTTGCCTCAGCTCGGCCACTGGCGGCGGACCGGATCGCTGCCGTCCCAGCCGGCCGCAGCGGCCCGGACCGCGTCGAAAATACGCATCCGCGTGGGCGTGGCGTGCGCCATCTCGATCACCGTGCCGGGGTGGCCCTCATTGCGGAAATAGACGAAACGGCCGCGCGGGCTGTCGCCCTCCTGGCCGACCGTGTAGCCGGTGGCCAGGGCGCGCTGGTAGATCTCGTCATAGTTCTCTGGCCAGCTCGACCAATGCTGCATGCCCTCGTGCCCGGCGGCGAGGAAGTCGCGATACATGCTGGGCGTGCCACAGCGCTGCTGGATCAGCTCGAGTTGAACATCCCCAGAGTTGGCCAGGGCGATGGAGATGTGCACGTCATCGTAGCGCCGGCCGGCGTAGGTGAAGCCGGTGACCGCCAGGCGGTCGGTGTAGAACCACGGTCCCACGCCGCAGACCTCCACCCAGTGGCGCATCGCGGTTTCGATGTCGCGCACGACGATGCCCACCTGACGCATGTCTCCAAACAGA
>VBAB01000496.1 GCA_005888525.1 Alphaproteobacteria bacterium | reverse complement strand
ATGCGCGTCTTGAGGCCGTTGACCGCCTGCCCGAAGGCCTTGCGCTGGTCGCCGGGCAGGGTGCCCAGCGTCGCCATCAGCTCAGGCACGCGGCCCTTCTTGCCGAGCGCGGCGATGCGCACACGCTCGATTGCCGCGAGGTCGGCGGCGGCCGCGATCTCGGCGGTGAGCGCGCGCTCCAGGGCGGTGAGGTCGGTTGCGGTTTGTGTCATCCGTTGTCATCCCGGCCGGAGCGCGCATGCGTAGCATGGGCGCGCAGAGCCGGGACCCAGAATATAACCTTGTCGGAGCGCTGCGGCCCCTGGGTCCCGGATATTCGCTCGCGCGAATTCCGGGATGACAGGTCACGCTGCCTTCTTGACCTGGGCGGCGGCCTGGTCGACGAGCGCCTTGAAGCCGGCCGCGTCCTTGACGGCGAGGTCGGCGAGCACCTTGCGGTCGACGGTGATGCCCGCGAGCGCGAGGCCGTTGATAAATCGGCCGTAGGTGAGACCGTGCTCGCGCACCGCCGCGTTGATGCGCTGGATCCAGAGCGCGCGGAAGGTGCGCTTCCGGCGCTTGCGGTCGCGATAGGCGTATTGCATGGCCTTCTCGACCGCCTGCTTGGCGATGCGGATCGTATTCTTGCGGCGGCCATAGTAGCCCTTGGCCTTCTTCAGCACCTTCTTGTGCTTGGCGTGGGCCGGGACGCCGCGCTTGACGCGTGCCATTGATCAACTCCATCCAAAAAGCGACGATTGAGCCTGGGGCAGCCGACTGTCAATCAGCGGGCGTACGGCATGTATTTCTTGACGATGCGGGCATCGCTGTCGCACAGCACCATGGTGCCGCGCGCGCTGCGCACGAACTTGGCGGTGCGCTTGATCATGCCGTGACGCTTGCCCTGGGCGGCCACTTTCACCTTGCCCGTGCCGGTCATCTTGAAGCGCTTCTTGGCGCCGCTCTTGGTCTTCAGCTTGGGCATTTTGTTCTCCTTCTTGCTCGGGCCCATACCGCACCTTTAGGTGCTGGCACTCCGCTGGGGCGGCGTTGACGTCATGGCTGACGTGGGGCGCGCTTGTGGAACCCGGTGCGGAGACGTGGGCCGTTCTTGATTTGGTCAGATTGAAGCCGCCGCGGCATGCCCCGCCGGGCGACTTGGGCCTTCTCATAGTCTGAACTGAGGTGCCGCGCAACGTCCTTCCGCCATCGTCTTGCCATCCGGCGTTTGCAGAAAGGTACCGGTTGCGGCGGCCTCCATCGGCTCAGAGCCACAGCAACCACAGGCAGCCACCCATGAGGTGAGACCATGCAAGGCAAGTAGCTCCGTTGGCTTGAATTTTCATCGCCGATTTGCGCGCAGGCGTTCGCGCGCGTCGGTGCGGCAATTGTGCCGGATTCAAGCCAGCTATCGGAGGTGCGCCTTGCAGCCCATCAAGTCGTTTCGGTTGGGCAATCGCCCGTTTCGCTTGCGTTCGCGCCGGATCGGTGCGGATGCGGCATTCGCCAAGGCGATGGCCCGTAGCGAGTTCGGGCGGTTCTACACCGACGAGCAGGAGCAGCGCGAAATACGCCGGTCGCTCGCCCGAGCCAAGGCGCGACGGATGCGCCAGCCGACGGCGGATGAGAATGCGCCGTCGCCTGCGAGGGTCGCGGGCAAAGCCAAACCGGCGCTGTGGAAGGAGCCGAACCCACGCCATCGCCGAACCGAGCTGGCCGAAGCCCGCGCTCGCTTGCGGGATGCGGCCAAACTGAGAACGCGAAGCGAGGAGGCGTGAGAGCGTCGCAGGTTCGCTGGGTCCCGGATATTCGCTGGCGCGAATTCCGGGATGACAGGTCTTACGCGAAGCTAGCGCGGCGCCAGAACCATCACCATCTGGCGGCCTTCCATGCGCGGCTCCGATTCCACCTTGGAGATGGGCTCGGTGTCGGCCTTGACGCGTTGCAGGACCTGCCAGCCGAGCTCCTGGTGGGCCAACTCGCGGCCGCGGAAGCGCAGCGTCACCTTCACCTTGTCGCCCTCTTCGAAGAAACGGCGGATGGAGCGCATCTTCACGTCGTAATCGTGATCATCGATGCTGGGCCGCATCTTGATCTCTTTGATCTCGACGACTTTCTGCTTCTTGCGGGCCTCGGCGGCCTTCTTCTGCTCTTGGTATTTGTATTTGCCGTAATCGAGGATCTTGGCCACCGGCGGATTGGCGTCCGGTGATATCTCGACGAGGTCGAGCCCGGCTTCGACGGCCTTGGCCAGCGCATCGGTTGTCGCGACCACGCCGACGTTGGTTCCCGTGTGGTCGATCAGGCGGACTTCGCGGACGCGGATGTCTTCGTTCATCCGCGGACCGGCTGGCTCGCGCTCAGGCGCGGCTCTCATTGGACGACGTATGTTGCAGTCTCCATCGGTTGTTGCACGGACGCTGGCAGCGAAAGCCGTCGAACGGACAGGCCACCGTCCAGCGCAACTCAGAATCGGAGAGATAATAGCGCAAGTCAAGATTTTCGGGGGGAAACATCCACGGCCCGCGGGGTGGAAGCCTCGCGAAAACGCCGTTCAAGGACGGTTCCCAGCAGCCGATCGTATACGGCGAGCGTACGGATCTGCATGGATTCCACGGTGAATTGGGCCAGAACATGGGCTCGAGCACGCTGGGCAATGGCCCACCGCTCGGCCTCGGTGAGCGCGAGAGCCCCGGCCAGGCGCTCAGCCAGGGCCCCGGCATCCCCCGGCGGGACCAGCCAGCCAGTCGTGGCATCTGCCGCCACGGCTGGTTGGGCGAGCACGGTCTCCGGTGGGGCGCCGATGGCGGTGGCGATGACGGGTGAGCCCATGGCGGCCGCCTCGATGGCCGCCCGGCCGAAGGCTTCGGGCTGGGTC
>VBAB01000536.1 GCA_005888525.1 Alphaproteobacteria bacterium | reverse complement strand
GGTGCCACCACCACGGCCGCCCGAAATACCACCCAATCCCGCGGATCCAATTCCGGACCCACCGATGCCGGAGCCCGATCTGCCGCCGGGCGTGCCTGATCCCAAGCCAGTCCGCTGAGAGCGCACTGCGGATCGTTGGGTGACGAGTGCACGCAAATTGGAGGCGGTGCGGCTCACGGATATTGGAAGGTGCGCACTTGATGCGGTGGATGAGGCGTTAGTGCGGAGGGAAGTCGGGACCGTTGGAGGTTGATGGCGCTCGCCGGTGGCGGTGCGGGTAATTGAGTCTGACGCTAACCCCGTACTCGCGTGGTCAGCTCACCGACGAGCTGAGAGTAGCAGGCAATTGCGGCGCTCGTCGGTTTGCACGTGCCAACAGTGCTACCGGCTGCTCGACTGCGCCTCACGAGCCACATGTGAAGGGCCGTACATTGATGCAACGTGTATGAGCCCGAGACCGGCGAGGAGGATGAGAGCAATCAAAGCTAAAGCGATTGTGGACGGGCGGCCCGGGACGCTGCCCTCGGCAACGTGCTCGGTGACCTTGATTGTCTCCTGCCGCTCTCGTTCGTCGGATGATTTTCTCGAAGGCATGGAATTTGCTCAGTCGCGCGCATTCATCGTTTGGTTCGCAAACCTTTCGGAGGTGTGTTCTGCCGAATGTTTGCGCGGTCCCCTTGTTCGTCAACGTTCGCAACCTTTTTCGAAGATTTCTTCGACGACTTTGCGGCTGATTGCTCTCGGCGATCGCGCTCTCCGTAGTCACTCGGCCACCGATCGCTTTTGCCGACCGACGTACTCGGGCGCTTGCTTCCTTGCGGCATGCACCCCTCCGATGCGAGCGCAGACCGCCCACTAAGGGCAGGTCTGCGACTGTTGGACGTTCACCAGTACTGAGGAGCCGAATAGTGCTTGTGTGTGCGGGCTTCCCAGCCGCGATCGCCCCATGAGTCATCGCTGAACTCCGGAGCATCTTTGAGCTGCTGCTCGCTGATGTTCGTGCGGAAGCCACCAAGGGATGTGTCGTATTTCAAGGCACCCCAGGGCACGGGGTAGTGGCTGTGGCCGAGGCCCATGAAGCCGCCGAAGCTGATGACGGCGTAGCCCACACGGCCGGAGACCTTGTCGATCATAAGGTGATCGACCTCGCCGATCTTCGTTCCTTTGGCGTCGTAAACTGCCGTGTCTTCGACGTCCTCGCTTGAGATGAGCTGGTGATTGGGGTGTTGTGTGGCGGATGCCATCGGAGTTGCTCCGTGTTGTGAGACTGCTGCTCCGTCAACGCTTTGCTGCCAGCTGCGTTCCGACAGGGGGATGACCCGCTCGGAACCAAGCGTGGGCCTCGCCGTTGTTTGATTTGAAGCAGCACCGCAAGGTCTGGCCATGGGCACACGCGATCTCCTCCTGCTCATCATTGTTTTGCTATTGCTCGGTGCTTAGCCGCCGTCGTTGGAACGGCGATCGCCGCCGACATGACTGGAGACGAGATCAAAGCGACAATTTCTGGGAAGACTGTCTATTTGGAATGTGGGGCCGGGTCGACGGGCGGTACAGGGCAAGGCATTATCTACTACGCCGCCGACGGCAGCGCCCTCTACAAGTCCGCTGGCAAAGGCATGCTGCATGGAACGTGGTCGGTCAAAGGCAACACGTCGTGCACCGATTGGAAAGAGGTGCCCAACAATCCATGCAGCAGATACGACAAGCAGGGCGATACGATATCCCTGATCAACGTCGCGACTAACCAAGCTCGCTGCAAGATCACCAAAACCGCCCCTGGAAATGCCGAGAAGCTGGCGCCGTAGATCGTCGTTCTCTCCAGGAACTATGAAGAAGGCCGCCGCGATGGCGGCCTTCGTTGTTGCTTACAGTTGTGGGCCGTTGCGTCCGTTCCGGTGGCTTCCAGATCGGGGAGAGGAGAGTTACCGTTGGCGGTTCGGCGTGACCGGCGGTGCTGGTGGCTTTGATTGTCGTTCGACGGAGCGTTCACGATGACGGTGCGGGAGACGTCGGGGGATTGGCGTTGGCTGGCCCGGGTAGAACAAAACTGGTCACTCAGAGCCACGGCATGGTGGTTGATTGCGTGTTCGCTGGCGTGCGACTGCGGAAATACTCTCGCTCATACTATTGCACTGCCTTGCCGGGGCGCCGATATGTGAGAGACGTAGCTTCATTGAGGAACTGCGATGACCCCAGAGGAACGCCAGCTAATTACAGGTCTGTTCGATCGCCTGCGAGACTTTGGCAGGCCCGACAAGGACAGAGAAGCTGAAGCTCTCATCAATCAGTCAGTTCGTGCCATGCCTGATGCGCCGTACATGCTTGTGCAGTCGACGCTGGTCCAAGAGCAGGCACTTGAAGCAACTCACAGGCGGCTTCAAGAATTGGAGGGGCGACTGCAAGATCTGGAAGAGGAGAGACAAAAGAGCGCTGGCTCGGGCAGTTTCCTTGGAGGACTGTTCGGCACGCGCCCGACCGCTGTTCCGCCCTCCCAACCTGCAGCTGCGTCCTATGACCGCCAGTCCCCGTGGTCGGGTAGTCCACAGCAACAGCCGGCGCAACCGCCTGCGTCAGGTGGCTTCCTGCAGTCAGCCATGACCACGGCCGCGGGTGTCGCTGGAGGCATGCTCGCTGCTGGAGCTATTCGCGACATGCTCGGAGGAGGTGCCCATGGCACAGCGCACGCGGCAGAGGGCAGGCGAGATCATGAGGCGCTAGCCCGGCAGGATGCGGAAGACGACGCCCGGGCGGACGCGCGGGATCAGGACGCACAGGACGATGCAGAGGCGGATGCGAAGGATGATGCAGGGCCGGACACGGGTGATGGCGGCGATGACGTTGAGGTCTGAGCGCGCCCGGCTCCAGGTTCATCCTGCGTTCACGCTTAGACAATATGGCTAACCGCAACACAGGTTCGGCGACCATCATAGAGGTCTTCACATGCGAAAGATGCTTATCGTCGCGATCATGAGCGCGTTTTATTCCAGCGTCGGGTTTGCTCAGACCACTGCGGCCCCTCCCCCTGCTGCCAGCCCGCCAACGACGACCAAGACGATTCCGAAGGTAAAGCCGCCGGAGACGCCGCGGAGTGCCGAGTCGATCGAGTGTTCCAAGCAGGCCGATGCGAAAGGCCTCCACGGCAAGCCCCGCCAGACGTTCCGTGCCAATTGCATCAAAGGCATGAAGAAGAAATCGTAAGTCCCGGCTCGGCGCGTCGGTTTATTGAGCGGTCGTTGTAGCGTCTGTGCCGGTGGCCTCGAGTGGGGGATATGCCTACGGGCGGGGTCGTGGCACTATGAGTTCATTCGAAGGTGATGGCGGCCTAACATGGACGCTCGGAGCAATCAAGGAGCGCAATCTTGCGCTTGAGGGCTACTGCCAAACGGAAGGCTGCGGCCACTTCTACGTGTTCAAAGTCGACAACCTGATTTCGGGCATGGGCGCTGACTACGTGGTGCCTGAAATTCTTCCGGGTGCCGTCTGCAAGGAATGCGGCGGAGCTTTGAAGTTCAAGCTGGCGATGATGCCGCCGGAGGATTGATGGCGCTATTGAGCGCTCAACTGTGACTGTGATCTGGACCGAAGCTACAGCGGACTTGAAGAAACGACCGGGAAGCTGCTAAATCGCCAACGCTCACGGATATTGGACGGCGCGCACGGGTGGAACCCTTAGGCGGGGACGAGAGTTCCAATCGGTTTGAATTGCAGGAAGTGCCGGATGGGTCGCGCCGCGCGGCAAGGGTGATATGGCGCAAGCCCGGCGTCCTCGGGGAATTTGACGAGTATTTCTTACGCCGCTGATCGGCACATCGAGACTGGAGACCGACTTAATTCCGGACGACCAGCGTAGGCATTCTGTTGCCAAAATTGTACGCCGGCGTAGCTCGCGGATATGGTAGGCGCACGCTGGTCGCGAGGCTCT
>VBAB01000535.1 GCA_005888525.1 Alphaproteobacteria bacterium | reverse complement strand
CATCGCCCGGTAGCTGGCCTGCACGGCCGGCTCGATCCTGCAGTCGCGGTAGTTGACGATGGCATAGACCTTGTGCCCGAGCGGCCCGATGTGTCGCTCCACCTCGGCCTTGATGCGCGCGATATCCCGGTTGCTCGCGATCGTCAGCTGCCGGAAGTCGATGAACAGCATCCTGAGCGCGGGATCGTAGGCGAAGCGCTGCTCGAGCGGCATCGCCAGCATGCGCTCGCGCAGCCCCATCAGGTCGGCCGAGAAGATGCGCGGGTCCATGGATTGGGGATCGTCGATGATCGGCGCGAACTGCATATGCGCGAGAATGTCCCGGTCGATGTCGATGCCGGGGGCGACCTCCACCAGCTCCAGGCCGCCGGGCGTCAGCCGGAAGACGCAGCGCTCGGTGACATAGAGCACGGACTGGGCGCGCTGCAGGGCGTAGGCGCCCGAGAAGGTGCGGTGCTCGACCTCGGCGACGAACTTGCCGACGTTGCCCTCCCGGACAATGGCGAGACGGCCGTCACTCACCTCCACCTCGAGGGGCCCCGCCGTGAACGTGCCGACGAACACCACGGCCTTTGCATTCTGGCTGATGTTTATGAAGCCGCCGGCGCCGGCCAGCCGCGCACCGAAGCGCGAGACGTTGAGATTGCCGTGCCGGTCCACCTGGGCGAGGCCGAGAAAGGCGCGGTCGAGCCCGCCGCCGTCGTAGAAATCGAACTGGTAGGGCTGGTCGATGATCGCCTGCGCATTGGTGGCGGCGCCGAAGTTCAGGCCCGAGGCCGGCACGCCGCCGATGACTCCGGGCTCGGCCGTCATGGTCAGGAGGTCGATGATGCGCTCCTCGGCGGCGACGGCGGCAATGCCTTCCGGCATGCCGATGCCGAGGTTTACCACCGCGTTGGCCTCGAGCTCCAGCGCCGCGCGCCGGGCGATGACTTTGCGCTCGTCCATCTCCAGCGGCCGCAGCGTGCTCATGGGCACGCGGATCTCGCCGGCGAAGGCGGCGGAGTAGGGCTCGGCAAACGTCTGCATGTGGTCCTCGCGCCGCTCGGCCACCACCACGCAATCGACGAGGATGCCCGGGATCTTCACCTGCCGCGGGTTCAGGCTGCCGCGCTCTGCTATGCGCTCGACCTGCACGATGACGCGGCCGCCGCAGTTGTGCGCCGCCATGGCGATCGACAGCGCCTCCAGCGTCAGCGCCTCCCGCTCCATGGTGACGTTGCCGTCGGGATCGGCGGTGGTGCCGCGCACGATGCCGATGTTGATCGGGAACGTGCGGTAGAAGAGATACTCCGCGCCGTCCACGACCATGATGCTGACGAGGTCGGCGGTCGTGCGTGCATTGAGCTTGCCGCCGCCGTGGCGCGGATCGGCGAACGTGTCGAGGCCGACCCTGCTCAGGTGCCCTGGCTTGCCGGCGGCGATGTCGCGGTAGAGATGGGTGATGACGCCTTGCGGCAGGTTGTAGGCTTCGATCTCGCCGGCCACCGCCAGCGCCTGCAGCTTCGGCACCAGCCCCCAGTGGCCGCCGACGACGCGGCGAACGAGCCCGCGGTGCGCCAGATGGTTGAGCCCGCGTTCCTTGCCGTCGCCTTGGCCTGCCGCATAGACCAGACTGAGGCCGCGCGGCTCGCCGATGCCACTCTCCTTGGCGCTGTCGAGAAAGCGCTCTTCCAGCGCGATGGCGATCGCCTCTGCAAAGCCGATGCCGACGAAGCCGCTGGTCGCGATCGTGTCGCCCGAGCGGATCAGGCTCACCGCGTCGCGCGCGGACGTGATCTTCCCGTCGGCCTTGCGGGCCGGCGCGCGGAGGCCGGGGACGGCGGTGCGGAGCATGGATCGCCTCTGTGAAAAAGGGAAGCACCAGCAAAGACTTGGACTAACGCACGAGGTCAGATGCGGGGATTCGAGTGCGGCGGCATCAGCGCGGTTCATGCCCGCGCCGTATTCGCGCATCGCAGTGTCGGACCCGCAACGGACGCTGCGATCTGCTCAGTTCATGGTCGCATGCGCCATACTCTCCGGCGCCCATTGCCCGGTTGCCGGAAGCGATCGCGCGATCGCTGCCGGCGGTGTTGCCAAGATGCAGGCGCGTGCAGCACCTGATCGAGATCAGTGCTGCTCCGGCGCAGCCAGTGCGGCGCAGATCGTGTCCTTGCGCTGCATGAGCGCCGCCAGCACCAGCGTATTGCCGGCAGCTCTGGCCTTCTCGATCAGCTCGAGAATGCTCGCAAGCGCCTGTTCCAATGATGTCATGGCCTTTTCCCTCGGTGTTTGATTGACCACGCGGAGAGAAGGCCCCAACTTGGTTAACACAGCGTAAAGCGGTCACCCTCGCCCACAGCCGTTGTATTGGCGGCGCGTCGTCACGTCTTGCGTGCTGCCACTTGCGCAGCCAGCAGGCGGTTCACGGCGTCGGCGTCGACGAGCGGATAAGTGTCGAAGTGCGCCGGGATGATGTCGGCCCACTCATTCAGGATTTGGTGGAGCGCATCGTTGCTCTCGACATCGAAAACAGCCACCGCGCCCCGACCCACGCGCGCATAGACGTGTCGGCAGACACCGCTTGCCTGGTACTTGGCGATCCACGGCCAGTACGATTGCCGCGTCTGTGCCAGCTCGGACGGCCGCTCGGGCCGCGGCGTGGAGACGACCAGAAACAACATGAGCGCACCTCATAGTGGATGAAATTTCAGCCGCTGGGCGATGGCGAATCCGTCAGTGACCAGGCGCCGCCGGAAACGTGAGGGCGGGCGCGACCGGCTCCACGTCGAGGCGCACGGCGATGCCGTCGAGGGCCGGCTTGGGTGCCGGATACTCCTTCATGACGTAGGGGTCGTGGCCCGGCACGATGTGGCGGGGCGTCGGCGCCAGCCGCTCCAGGGTGCGGTAGGCGTCGAGCATCTCGCCGATGTGGAAGGCCGTGGTGAAGGGCCGGTTGGTGCGCCAGTTCTCGTAGAAGTGGGTGGCGTCGGAGGCGAGCACGAGCCAGCCGCGCTTGGTGTGCACGCGCACCGACTGCAGGCCGTCCGAGTGGCCGTAGGTGGGGTGCAGCGTGATGCCGGGCGCGATCTCGACCTCGCCCGAGTGCATCTCCACCCGGCCCTTGAAGTTGAGGCGTACCATGCCGACCACGTCCTCCACGTAGAAGCTGTTGCCGAGCTTGGGATAGCGCATGTACTTGCCCGTGGCGTAGGCCATCTCGCGCTCCTGCAGGTGGAAGCGCGCGTTGGGGAACTTGTGGAAGTTGCCGACGTGGTCGTAGTGCATGTGGGTGAGGATCACGTCGCGCACGGCGCCCGCCTCCACGCCCAGCAGCGCCAGGCTGTCGATTGGGCAGCGCAGGA
>VBAB01000534.1 GCA_005888525.1 Alphaproteobacteria bacterium | reverse complement strand
GGCTTCAGGCAGTCGAGCGAACCGGGATAGGTGTCCTTGCCGACCGCGTCGTAGACGACGTCGACACCCTGGCCGTTGGTGAGCTCCCTGGTGCGCTTCACGAAGTCTTCCGTCTTGTAGTTGATGACGTGCGTGCAGCCGTACTCCTTGGCGAGCGCCGCCTTCTCGGGCGTGCTGACGGTGCCGATGATCGTGGCGCCCAGGTGCCGCGCCCACTGACTGGCGATGAGGCCGATGCCGCCTGCCGCCGCATGCAGCAGCATGGTCGTGCCCTTGCCGACGAGCCGGTCGGCGGGCATCACCCGCTCCTCGGCATAGCCGCCGGGCGCCCCAGCGTAGGCGCCGCGGTCACCGACCTTGAAGTCCGTCACGCCGGGCCCCACGGCAACGACCTCGCCCGATCCTTCCGAGCCGGCCACGAACGGCAGCGGCATCTTGTAAAGGCCGGAGCGCTGATAGACGTCGATGTAGTTGACGCCCACGCCATGCTGCTTGAGCCGCACCTGGCCGGGACCGGGCGCCGCCACCTCCACGCTGTCCCACTTCATGACCTCGGGGCCGCCAGTCTGGTGGATGCGGATGGCGTGAACCATGGCTGTTACTCCATACTTGTTTGGTGCCGTATTTGGGGGATGGGGAAGGCCAAACGTTGACGTGGGCGCCGAAACCCGTAAACAGGATGCACTCTGGTTGCGCCGCGTGGAGATGAGTCCGCCACAGCCCGGCCATATGCCTGCGTTCTATGGGCTCCGGCCGGAAACCTCAAGGGGAAACGATGCACGCCAGCCAGCCGGGAACGCGCCGACGTGCTGTTGCGGCTGCCGTGGGCGGCCTTGGGCTGATCGTCTCCGCCTGCTCGGGGCCCTACGACGAGCGTGCAGGCTTGTCGTGCATCGACGACACCCAGGACTGCGTGGACCAGCGCCAGGTCACCCTGAAATCGATGATCGGCGATCAGGATCGCAAGTGGGTCAGGGAGTCCGCGACGCCGCAGGCCCATGCCTCGGGAGTGCGGCTGTTCGCCTTCCGCAGCCGCAAGAAGGAGATGAGCTGCGAGGAGCTGGCGATAGGGCGCCGCGAGGCGGACAGCGTGCCGAAGGCGCTGAAGGGACCCGAAGGCAAGAGCATGTCACCGGCGCAGGTGTCCCGCACCAACATGCTCGCCGCCGAGGTCAGCCGGGAGCTCGCCGCCGAGATGCGGGCGCGCCGCTGCAAGGCGTGAGGTGAGCCTGCGCCGCGGAGCCTGTCCGCGCTCCAGCGTATCCGGACGCCATTCGATTTGCGCCCAGACCGGCAAGTGGTCGGAGCCTACGGCCGGCCCCGTGCCCGCAGCTCCCACCGCAAGCTCGGGCGAGACCAAGATGTGATCCAGCGCCACCTGCGGCAGGGCCAGCGGCCAGGCCGGCCAGGTCGGCATCAGCATGCTCGCGGGAGCGAGCCCGGTGGCGGCGCGCAGCTTGCGGAACGCGTTCGACCAGGGCGACGTGTTGAGGTCGCCGGCGAGGACCAGCGGACCATCGATGTTGCGCACGAGCTGCGTCAGCGCCGACACCTGTCGCGCGTGCAGCCAGGGATCGCGACTCGGCCTGTGCAGGTGCGTGCCGATGACCGTCAGCGAGCCGGCGAGCTTGGCCCATACGAAGGCCGGCATGTCGGAGGCGCGCGCCTCGCGCCCCTCAGCCGCGATGCGCCCGACGCCGGCCGCCTCGAGCGGCAGCCGCGACAGCAGCGCCAGCGAGCAGGGCCACTGATCCGCGCAGTCGACCTGGAAGGGATAGGCGGCCTTCAGCCTGGGAAGCACGGAGCGCTTGTCCGGCCCAATCTCCGACAACACGATGACGTCGGCCGGCCCTGTTGCGAGATAGCGTTCGAGGCGGCGAGCGTCGCCGTGGACGTGCCAGGTGTTGAGCGCGAGAACCGTCAAGCCGTGCTCGGACGACGTGTGCAGGGCCAGCCTGGAAAGCGCGGTCTGGGTCGTCGCCTGAGGCGCCGCGCAGCACCATGCGAGCCCGAGCCACACGTGCAGTGCGGCCGTCGCGACGACGCCGGCCGCCAGGATCGCCGGCACCCAGCGGCGCATCAGCAGGGCCAGGCTGGCAGTCAGCCCGATACCGATGAGATGGCCGGTCAGCGGTGCGATGATGTCCGCGAGCGCGGTGAAGCCGCCGGCGACGGCGCCAATGAGCGCCAGATTAGCGGCTGCCAGCGTGAACAGCGCCAGCCACCTGCCCCTCGAAGCGCGCTCCAAGACTGGGGACGCGACGCTCAAACTCCCCCCTCGCCCGGCCTGCCAGGACGGCATTTACCGAAAGGAAACCAAAAGCACAACCGGACTAAGCAGGAAACATGCCGAAGACAGCTGTCTCGCCGACGCCGCGCTGCCTTCGGCGCGCTCGCTCGTGGCGATTGGTGAATGCGATCGTTAGCCCGTGCCGCCGGCTCCGGCCACCGCGCGAGGCCGATCGCACGTTGACAAAGCGCAGCCGGTCGGGCCTTGCTCAATCACCTAAAGAGGGATCGGGGAGACGAGCTCATGTCGTTTGCGGAATACACGGATGCCATCAAGGCGTTCGTGACCCTGCACCGCGAATGGGCGGCCCCCATCGTGTTCGTCCTGGCCTTTGGTGAATCGCTGGCGTTCGTGTCCCTCATCCTGCCGTTCTGGGGCATGCTGGTCGTGATTGGCACGATCATCGGCGCCACCGACAGCCTGAGCTTCTGGGGCATCATGACAGCGGCAGCCGTAGGAGCCGCGCTCGGCGACTGGCTGTCCTATTGGCTGGGATACCATTATCACGAGCAGATCGCGCGGATGTGGCCGCTCAACCGCTATCCCAACCTCCTCCCCCAGGGCCACAAGTTCTTCACGCGCTGGGGGGCCTGGGCGGTCGTGGTCGGCCGCTTTTCCGGACCGCTGCGGGCGAGTGTGCCGATCGTCGCCGGCATCACTCAGATGCCCGCGCTGCGCTTCCAGCTCGCCAACTGGAGCTCGGCGTTCTTGTGGGCATTCGTGCTGCTTTCACCGGGCAGCTTCGGGCTGAAATGGTGGCTCGACCATATGTCTTGAACGGAGACTAGCGAGCAACCACGTTTGCCTAGCCGGGCTGGGTCTTGTCGCTGGAGTTGCATCATGACCGCTGTGCTTGCGCCGCAGCCCGACGTCGCGCTCTATCCACCGACCGTGCAGCCGCCGCCCCAGCCGCTGCCATTGCTCCAGTTCCTCGTTCGCTTCGTGCGCAATCCCCTGTTGAGCCTGGCGCAGCCGGTCTACGAGGAGCCGATCGTTGTGCGCGCCAACGGATATGGGCGAGGCAGCGTTGCCTGGGTCACGGGTCCGGCCCTCATCGAGAAGGTACTGCTGCAGGCGAGTGCGCAGTTCCCCAAGACGCCGCTCGAGAAGCGGGTCTTCCACCGCACGCTGGGCGACGGCATCCTCACCTCCGAGGGCGCGAGCTGGCGCTGGCAACGCCGCACGGCCGCGCCTCTGTTCCGTCCGGCCGATCTGGCGAGCCTGGTGCCGACCATGACGGCGGCAGCCGAGGACCAGGTGGCGCGTTGGCGCGGGCGCGAGGCCGGGGCCGTCGCCGCGATCGACCACGACATGACCGAGACCACGTACCGCGTCATCTCCGCGACCATGTTCGGGGGCAGCGCCGATGCCGAGGCCGAGGCTATCATGCAGGCCGCGGATCTGGCGCTCGCCACCATTTCCTGGGATATCGCCGCGGCGGTGGTGCGCCTGCCCGAATGGATGTGGTAC
>VBAB01000533.1:1294-5155 GCA_005888525.1 Alphaproteobacteria bacterium | reverse complement strand
GCCTTCACCACCCGCTCGTCGGCAAGGGCATCCTTGGGGGCGCCCTGGAAGATGATCTCGCCGCGATCGATGGCATAGAGCCGGTCGCCGATGCGGGTCGCCGCGACCAGATGCGATTCGGCCATCAGGATCGACACGCCCAGCGCCTTGATCTTCATCACCGCTTCCGTGAAGCGGTTGACCACCACCGGCGCCAGGCCTTCGAACGCCTCATCGAGCAGCAGCAGGGTGGGCGACAACATCATGGCGCGCGCCACCGCCACCATCTTGCGCTGGCCGCCGGAGAGATGCAGGCCCTGGCGGGCGAGCAGGTTCTTGACCTCGGGAAACACAGCGAACGCCTGCTCGTCCGGATCGGCGTGCGTGCCTCCGCGCTTCCTGACGACCTCTTCGCCCAGCCAGCGTCCGATCATCAGGTTCTCGCCCACCGACAGCTCGGGGAACACGCCGCAGTCCTCCGGTGAATAGCCGATCCCGCGCCGCGCCCGCTGGTGCGGCGGCAGCCGGTTGAGGTTCTCGCCGCCGAACACGATCTCGCCGGCGCGCACGGGCAGGAAGCCCATGATGCTCTCGATGGTCGTGGTCTTGCCGGCGCCGTTGCGCCCTACCAGGCACACGACCTCCTGCGCGCCGACGCTGAGCGACACCCCGTGCAAGATGTGGGCGGGACCGCGGAAGGTATCGATCGCCTTGACCTCGAGCACTTGGGTCAATCCTTTCGGGTGAACGCGTCGGGGCCCGACGAGCCGAGCAGCACCATGGCGACCTGCTCGTTCTTGCGGATTTCGTCGGGCGTGCCCTGCGCCAGGATAGCGCCCTGGGCCATGACGACGATGCGGTCGGAGTACTTGAACACCACGTCCATATCGTGTTCGACGATCACCGCGGTGATGCCCTCGCCGCGCACGACCGAGGCGATGGTGTCCATGATCTGGCCCTTGTCGCGGGTGGACACGCCGCTGGTCGGCTCGTCAAGGAACAGCAGCTTCGGCTTCAGGGCGTAGGCGAGCGCCACATCGAGCAGCTTGCGTTCGCCTTGGGACAGGTCGCGCGCGTTGTCGCCGCGCTTTGCCGCCAGGCCGAACTGTTTGAGGACCGCATCGGCCTCGTTGGCGACGGCGTGATCGAGGTGGGCGAGGGTGCCAAGATGCGCGGTCTTGCCCTCGCGCGAGAAGATTGCCAGCGCCACGTTGTCGAAGGTGGTGAGATCGTCGAACACGTTGACGAGCTGGAAGCTGCGCGCGATGCCAGCCCTGACGCGTTGCGTCACGGACAGGCGCGTGATGTCCTCGCCCTTGATGATGATCTTGCCCGACTCAGGCGTCAGCCGCGCGCTGATGACATTGATGAGCGAGGTCTTGCCGGCGCCGTTGGGACCGACGAGGGAGACGAACTCGCCCTCCTCGATCGAGAGATTGACGTTATCGACGGCGCGCGTCTCGCCGAAGTAGCGCTTGAGGTCGACGGTCTGCAGGAGAGCCATGTCAACCTCTCCTCAGTTTGCCGCCCAGCCGCGCCAGCGTGCCGACGATGCCGGTCGGCAGCACCATCACCAGGACGACCAGCACGCAGCCGAGCACCATCTGCCAGTATTGCGAGCTCGCCACCGCGTAGACCTTGAGATAGTTGAACGCAATGGCGCCGACGATGGGCCCCGTGAACGTGCGAAATCCGCCGAGCACGGTCATGAAGACGATCTCGCCCGAGAACGGCCAATAGAGAATGTCGGGCGTGGTGAGGCCGTTGAGCGGCACCCACAGCACGCCGGCAAGACCCGTGAAGCAGCCCGAGATGACGAAAGCGATCCAGCGGTAGCGGCGCACGCGGATGCCGACGAAGCCGGCGCGGATCTCGTTGTCGCGGATCGCCTGCAGCGCCTTGCCGAACGGCGAGTGCACGATCACCCACATGAGCGCCGCCGAGATCGCGAACAGGGCCAGCACGTAGTAGTAGTAGGCATAGACGAACTTCTGGTAGGAGCCCGAGCCCTTGAAGTCGATCAGCCCGCCGAGCAGCGTGATGCCGGTGCGCGCGACGCGGATGCCGTCGGTGCCACCAGTCACCCAGAAGAACTTGAAGGCGAGGCTCCACAGCACCTGGCTGAGGGCAAGCGTGAGGATGCCGAAGAAAATGCGCGTATGTCGCACACACACGTAGCCGAACAGCGCCGCGATGACGAACGTGCTCAGGACGCCTGCCAGGATGCACAGCTCCATGGACTGTACGTGCAGGTCGCGCACGATGAACGCCACCGTGTAGGCACCCATGCCGAAATAGGCGGAATGCCCGAATGACAACAGGCCCGTGTAGCCGAGCAGCAGATTGAAGCCGAGCGCGGCGATGGCGAAGGTGAGCCCGTAGATCAGCAGCTCGGTCTGGTAGAGGTCGACGACCCGCGGCAGCACCGCGAAAGCCACGATCACCGGCACGGCAACAGCGAGCACCACGGGGACGGATGGGCCTGTGCGCGCGGCGGGCATGGTTCAGGCCTTCCCGAACAGCCCGGTCGGGCGCACCAGCAGGACGGCCGCCGCGATCAGGTAGAGCACGGCAAGCTCGATCTCGGCGAAGAACTGGATACCGGCCGTGCGCACGAAGCCGACGATCAGGGCGCCCACCAAAGCGCCTTCCAGGCTGCCGAGACCGCCGATGACGATGACCACGAAGGCCAGGATGAGCGCATCGACACCCATGCCGAGCACGGCGGCCTGGGCGGGCACGACCACTGCGCCGCCCAGCCCGGCCATGAAGCAGCCGATGGCGAAGGCCTGCACGTAGACGCGCCCGACGTTGAGCCCGAGCGCGGAGGCCATGCGCCGGTCTTGCGACGTGGCGCGCAGGATGATGCCGAAGCGCGTGCGGTAGATGAACCACCACAGGCCGATCGCGGCCATGATGCCGACGCCGATAACGACCAGGTTATAGGACGGGTAGAGCAGCGAGCCGATGCGGATGCTGCCCATGCTGTCCATGATCGAGCCGGCGCTGAGCGGCGTGCCGCCGAACAGGAACTTCATGGCGTCCTCGAGGATCATCAACATGCCGAAGGTGATGAGCAGTACGTATTCCTCCGGCCGGCGATAGAGGGGGCGCAGCAGCGTCGGCTCGATCACCGCGCCCACCGCCGCGACCGCAATTGCGCCGAGCGGCAGCAGCAGCAGTTGCCCCGCCAGGACGAGGTTGCCGCTCCCGCTTGCGCCGAGACCGAAGGCGGTGCCCACAGCCCAGGCCGAGACGTAGGCGCCGAGCGCGTAGAACGTGCCGTGCGCCAAATTGACGATGCGCATGACGCCGTAGATGAGGCTCAGGCCCGCGGCGATGAGGAATAGAACGGCCGCGTAGAAAATGGAGTTCAGAGTTTGAATTACTAAGGTGTCCATTTCCTACCGTCGACTGCGCTCACCACCAACACGTTTGCGCTCAGCCCGGAGCGCCGGCTGTGCCGACCCGGATGCGGAGCACCTTGGCCGACGGGTCCATGGCATTGCCGTCCAGGAAGATGCCGAGGATGACCGTATACTGGCCCGGCGCCAGACCGTCGGGAAGCTTGATGGCAAATTGTCCGTCTTCTTTCCAGTCCATTTTGTCGACTTTGACCACCCGGCCGTCGGGGCCGATGAGAAGATAGCGCGAGACCACGAGCAGCCCCTGCACCCCGCGCGCCGTCTGATGCAGCAGCGGTTCCTTGTCGAGCCGGTAGGTCCGCCCCGTTTTCAAGACCATCTCGGCATCGGCGCGCACCATGATCTCGCCCACCCCCTGCGTCACCGCCGCGATCACCGCGCGCGGCGGATTGACGAAACGGTCGAAGGTTCCGAAGCCCAGCGGATAGGTCATCTCGCGCACGGCCTCCAGCACGAC
>VBAB01000533.1:0-1256 GCA_005888525.1 Alphaproteobacteria bacterium | reverse complement strand
GGCCTCATCGGCGGTCACGAAATCCTTGAGCGCACGGGGGCAATAGGCTTCTCGCTCGAAGCCGGCGATCAGGTCCAGCAGCTTTGCTCGCAGGGCCGCATCGCGCGCGAGATCCAACCAGGCAACCTTGCGCCGCGCGGCCTCCTCCCTGGAAAAGGCAGCATACCCCCGCACCACCGCTTCTTCCATCGCCACCAGCAGATGCCAGGGCACCGTGCTCCAGGGCGGCGCCAGCGCCGCCACCTGGCGCTCATCGCCGGGCGCGTCCCTCAGATAAACCTCGAGCACGGGAGTCTTCGCCTCGACGCTCAGTCCCTCGGCAATGGCGTGGATCGTCTTGTCGGTGCGCACGTGCTTGAGTGCGACCAACCGCTCCTCGATGGTGGCCGACAGCGCGGCCAGCCGCGGCTCGTGCGCGTCGCCGCCGGCGGTCGCGCTCGAACCCCAGCGGTGCGCGAACACATAAGGGTAGAGCAGATCGGCCACGGTCATTTCGCTGCCGTCCTCGAAGGGCGAGGCGACGACGTCATAGACCACCTTGGCCGAGGCGAACGTCCGCTCGCCCACGCGCTGCAGCGCGCCGTTTCCACTTTGCGGGCGCACCGCATCGGCCGGCACTCTCATGCCGCCCGATTGCCCGACGACCCTGGTAACTTCCGACTGCACGCGGTTGGGCATCCAGCTGGCGTTGAACGGAAACGGGATCATGGCGGGATCGCCGATGGCCGACCAGATCAGCCGGCCGGTGCCGTCGGTGAAGCCGGCAACCGGGTTCCAGGCGGCTTCCTCCCGGCCGGGCACGCCCAGGTGCAGCTTCCCGTTCCAGGGGTAGTCCTTGAGCTTCACCGTGCGAATGAAGACGGCGGAGTTCAGCCCGCTCAGCGCATCGTAGGCGATGTTCTCGACGCCCGCGGGATACTTCTCATGGAAGTATTCTTGCCTGACCGCATAGCCGACCACCAGGCGCCGGCAGGGTTTGGTGAGCTCCGTTACGAGACGCCGCTCCAGATCCGTGTGCTCGGCAAAGCTGCGGGCCCGGCCGCGGACCAGCTGCTCGTAGAGCTGATCGACGGCTTCGCGCTCAGTTGCATCCAAGCCGGGCGCCAGCAGAAGGTGCGCATGGAACCAGCCTTCCCGGACCCAGGGCGGGCCCGGCCAGCCGTCAGCCTGTGCGCCGGTGCCGGCAACGAGATCGTCGACCGATACCGCCTCGAGCGTGACGTCGCCGACGCCGGTGCCGGAACGCGCCCGGACGA
>VBAB01000532.1 GCA_005888525.1 Alphaproteobacteria bacterium | reverse complement strand
AGGAGGAAGACATGTTTGAAGTCTCGCGGCGTGATCTCGTGCTCGCCGGACTTGGCGCCGGCCTGGTCTTCGGGGTCAAAGGTCCGGTTTCCTTCATCGGTGCGGCTCACGCGCAGCGCGCCGCCAACAGCCTGAAATACAAGGTCGGCGATATCGAGGTGTTCAGCCTGCACGAAGGCGAGGTCGAGCGCGTGGTCGATGCCGCCTACGTCAAGAACGTCGCGGTCGAGGACGTCAAGAAGGCGCTGGCTGCCAGCGGGATCGGACCCGACAAGTTCGCGAATCCTTTCACCCCCACGGCCATCAGGAGCGGCGGCAAGGTCGTGCTGTTCGACGCAGGCTTTGGCGCCAACGGCGCACCAACGGTCGGCAAGATGGCTGACAACATGAAGGCGGCCGGCCTCGATCCGACAACGGTGGCAACCGTCGTCATCTCGCATTTTCACCCCGATCATATTTCCGGGCTCTGGATCAAGGAAACGAGCGAGCAGGTGTACCCCAATGCGCAGATCCTGATGCCCGAGGTCGAGTACAAGTTCTGGACCGATCCGGCGTTGGTCGAAAAGGTGCCGGAAGCCAATCGACCTTTCGTGCGGCGCATTCAGTCCACGTTCCCGACCTGGAAGAACATCACTCAGTATAACGATGGCGCAGAAGTGGCCCCAGGCGTCCGCGCCATCGCAACGCCCGGCCATACCGTCGGACACACGTCCTTCCTGGTCGCTTCAGGCGGACAGCAGCTGTTCATCCAGAGCGACGTGACGGGAATTCATCAGCTGTTCGTCAGGAACCCCGGCTGGTTCTCGATGTTCGACGCGGATGGTCCCAAGGCCGAGGCCACTCGCCGCGCCTTCTTCGACCGGGTCATCGCCGAAAAGGGCATGATTGCCGGCTATCACTTCGGGTTCCCGAACGTCGGCACGCTGTCCAAGGACGGGAGCGGATATGCGTTCGAGGCCGTCAAGGCCTGACGCAGCAAGTCGAACGCACAACGCAATCGAAGGCGCCGTTCCGCGAGCGGCGCCTTTTGTGATGCCTCGCGATGGAGGGGCGCGTTGCAGCCGCCCCTCGCCTACGCTGTCGCCTCAGCGCGGCTGCGGCACGATGCGGATGTAGGGCTTGGGCGCCTTCCAGCCCTTGGGATAGGTCTTCTTGGCGTCCTCGTCCGACACCGAGCCGGCAATGATCACGTCCTCGCCGTTCTTCCAGTTCACGGGCGTCGCCACCTTGTGTTTGGCAGTGAGCTGGAGTGAGTCGATCACGCGCAGCACCTCGTCGAAGTTGCGCCCCGTCGTCATGGGATAGACCAGCACCAGCTTGATCTTCTTGTCCGGCCCCACCACGAACACGTTGCGCACCGTCTGATTGTCGGCCGCCGTACGTCCTTCGCTGGAGCTGCCGCTCTCGGCCGGCAGCATGCCGTAGAGCTTGGATACGGCGAGGCTGGGGTCGCCGATCATCGGATAGTTGGGCGCGTGCCCCTGCGTTTCCTTGATGTCGTCGGCCCACTTGGCGTGCCGGTCGATCGGGTCGACCGATATGCCGATGATCTTGACGTTGCGCTTGTCGAACTCGGGCTTGATCTTGGCCATGTAGCCGAGCTCGGTTGTGCATACGGGCGTGAAGTCCTTGGGATGCGAGAACAGCACCGCCCAGGCATCCCCGATCCAGTCGTGAAACTTGATGCGGCCGGCGGTCGTGTCGGCCTCGAAGTTGGGCGCGGTATCTCCGATGCGAAGCGTCATCGTGGGTCTCCTTTGCCTGCCTCTAGCTGCCTGTCCCCCCAATGGCTGCAACGCGGGTTGTAGCCGCCCGTACATAGACACTCCAGGGGCGCATGATCAACCCTAACACGCCGCCGCGATCGGCTCGCGGCTTTCGTCTTGCCGGCTGCGGGGCGGCCGGCCTCGAGCCCAGCAAATCGTTAAGAGGATGCTAGCAATCCCGCTACCACTGCTCTTGCCGGATTAACCTCAAGTTATGCTCTGGCTCCTAGTGTTGCGGCGTGGGGAGTGTGCAATCTTCGGTTCGGATCATGTTGAGTGGAACTGCTGGGCCGGTAAAGCGGCCATCCCTCATGGCTGAGTACTCGTCGCTGCTCGCCGACTCGGTGTTGCGGCACAAGGCTTGGTTCGCCGAGCATACGGCGCGGATCGAGACCCAGCTGGCCAGCACGGTCAAATCCGAATTCATCGCCAACATGAGCCATGAGCTCAGGACGCCCCTCAACACCGTGATCGGCTTCGCCAAGCTGCTGGGCGAGCACCAGAAGCGGGCTCTGGCAGACGCCGAGGTCGTCGAATACGCCGACCTCATCCGCGATGCCGCCACGCATCTGCTTGCCGTCATCAACGACATCCTCGACATGTCCAAGATGCAGAGCGGCAAGTATACGCTCGATGCGGGGGAGGTGGAGCTCGACGAGATCCTCCAGGCGGCGCTGGCCTCCTTCAGGCCGACAGCCGTCGAGGTCGGTATCACGCTCGGGGGCCAAATCGATCGGCACCTGCCCATGGTAAAGGGCGACCCGGCGAAGCTGCGCCAGGTATTCACCAACCTGATCGGCAACGCCCTCAAGTTCACCCCGCCCGGCGGCTCGGTGACGATCGAGGCAGGAACAGGCGCGGGCGGCGGCGCCACCGTGCGCGTGCGCGACACGGGTCTGGGCATGACCGGCGAAGAGATCGCGGTGGCGCTGACACCGTTCGGCCAGGTCGATGCCAGCCGCTCGCGCTGGCGCGAGGGCACCGGACTGGGCCTGCCGATCGCCAAAGCGCTCGTGCAGCTGCACGGCGGACGGCTGGAGATCCGCAGCGCAAAGACGCTCGGCACCGAGGTCACCGTCGTGCTGCCTCAGGGCTCCGAGGTGTCGGACGTGCATCGCCGCGCTGCGCCGCGCGATGCTGCCCATCATGGCGCTCCCTAGGGAATACGAGGAACCACGATGAAGTCTCCGATAGTAGCCCAACCGGCGCCGCTGCCCGAGAGCCAGGACCGATCCATCGGCCGCATCGTGTCGGTCACCGGCGCCAAGGCCATCGTGCTGCTCGACGACGGCTTGGTGAGCGAGGACAAGCGCTCCCGCGCGCGGGCCGAGCGGCCCGAGATGGGCACGCTGTTCGCGATCGACACGACCGACACGGTGGTGCTCGCCATCGTCTCGGCGCTGAGCGTGCCCGTCCCGGCCCAGCGCGAGGGCGAGAGCGAGCTGTGGATTGCAGAGCTTGGCCTCGTCGGCGAGCTGTGGAAGCCGGCCGACGGGCGGGGGATCACGTTCAATCGCGGCGTGTCGGTCTACCCGGCGCTGGGGGACAGGGTGCGGGTCGCCTCGCGCCACGAACTCGAGCAGGCCTTCTGCGGCGATCGGCGCAACTCCGTGCGGATCGGCTGCATCCGGCAAGACCCCTCGATCTCGGCCACCATCCGCGTCGACGATCTGATATTGGGAACCACCGGAACCGGCAAGTCCTGCACGACGGCGCTGATCCTGCGCGCGATCCTGCAGAAGCACCCGGCCGCCCACATGGTGCTGCTCGACCCCCACAATGAATACGCGCCCGCTTTCGGTGAATCGGCGGAGGTCATCAGCCAGCGCAACATGCAGCTGCCCTACTGGCTTCTCACCTTCGAGGAGCTGATCGAGGTGCTGATCGGCAATCCGCAGGAGCGCAAGGCCGAGGTCGAGCTGCTGCAGGACATGATCCCGGTGGCCAAGGCGCGCTACGGCGCCGGCCGCGGCAACGCGCGCGAGG
>VBAB01000531.1 GCA_005888525.1 Alphaproteobacteria bacterium | reverse complement strand
GCTGCACGAGGCGTTCTACGTCGCCCGCACCGGCAGGCCGGGCCCGGTGGTCGTCGACATCCCCAAGGACGTGCAGTTCGCGACCGGCACCTACACCGGCCCGAAGGACGTCAAGCACAAGACCTATCAGCCGCGCATCAAGGGCGACGCGCAAGCCATCGCCCACGCGGTCGAGCTGATGTCACATGCCAAGAAGCCGCTGCTGTACACGGGCGGCGGCGTGATCAACTCCGGTCCCAAGGCCAGCCAGCTGCTGCGCGAGCTGGTTCGCCTCAGCGGCTTTCCCATCACATCGACGCTGATGGGGCTCGGCGCTTTCCCGGCGTCCGGCAAGGAGTGGCTCGGCATGCTCGGCATGCACGGCACCTACGAGGCCAACCTCGCCATGCACGACTGCGACGTCATGGTGTGCGTGGGCGCGCGTTTCGACGACCGCATCACCGGGCGCACCGACCAGTTCTCGCCGCGCTCCAAGAAAATCCACATCGACATCGATCCCTCCTCGATCAACAAGAACATCAAGGTCGACGTGCCCATCATCGGCGATGTCGCCTACGTGCTGGAGGAGCTGATCCGCACCTGGAAGGCCAAGGCCGCCACCGTCGACAAGACGGCCCTCAAGTCCTGGTGGGCGCAGATCGACAAGTGGCGGGCCAAGAAATGCCTCACCTACAAGAGATCCAATGACGTGATCATGCCGCAGTACGCCATCGAGCGGCTTTACGCACTCACCCAGGACCGCGACGTCTACATCACCACCGAGGTCGGCCAGCACCAGATGTGGGCAGCGCAGTTCTTCCGCTTCGAGGAGCCGAACCGCTGGATGACCTCGGGCGGGCTCGGCACCATGGGCTACGGGCTGCCAGCCGCCATCGGCGCGCAGATAGCGCATCCAAAGTCGACCGTGATCGACATCGCCGGTGATGCCTCGATCCTCATGAACATCCAGGAGATGTCGACCGCGGTGCAGTTCGGCTTGCCGGTGAAGGTATTCATCCTAAACAACCAGTACATGGGCATGGTGCGACAGTGGCAGCAGCTGCTGCACGGCAACCGCATCTCGCACAGCTACACCGAGTCTCTGCCCGACTTCGTCAAGCTGGCCGAGGCTTATGGCGGCGTCGGCATCCGCTGCGACAAGCCGGCCGACCTCGACGATGCCATCATGGCCATGCTGAACGCGCCGGCCGACAAGCCGGTGCTGTTCGACTGCCGCGTTGCCGCGCTCGCCAACTGCTTCCCCATGATCCCCTCCGGCAAGGCGCACAACGAGATGCTGCTCGGCGAGAACGTGAGCGACGAGGAGATAAGCAAGGCGGTGAGCAAGGAAGGCAAGGTGCTGGTGTGACAGCGCTTGGCGGAGACTCGCAGCAAAGGATGGCTGAGCTTCACGTTTCGGAAGCTCGGCGTCACGCACTCGAAGCGCAATGAGAAAGTTAACACTCCGCACCCAGCGTCGCCGTGTTCGTCTCCTTGAAGCGTCAAGCCGACGTGCTCCAGGGATTGATCAGCTTGACGCCGACGTCTTCGAAGTCCTGGACATCGCGAGTTGCAATCGGGATCTTGCAGGATATGGCAATGCCGGCGATTTGCATGTCTGTCGTTTGGATCGACCGTCCGGCTCGGCGACAGCGGCCGAACCATTCTGCTGTCGCGAAAGCCGCCCGGCGGTCGTAACTCAGCACACGGCCACCAAGCAGGTCATTCAGCGCCCAGTCGATGTCCGCCTCCAGTTTTTGTCGCCGCCGGCTCTGCAGGAGCTTTTCCACGCCCGCCCGCAACTCCATGACTGTTATCGCGGTGGTGACAAGCGAATCTCTAGCCTGAGCGTTGGCCCAGGCCCGCACGCCCAGGTCGGGAGCGTTCCTGATCAACTCGGAAACAACGTTTGTGTCGAGAATGATCACGTGCTCGAAGGCGTTTCCTCGAAATCTTCCGCTTCAAAATCGGGAATTCTCATATCCGATCGGGAATTGATCTCGGCAATGCCTGCGTTGAAACGGTGGAACTCTTCCTCTGTCAGTCCGGAATCCTTGAAGCGCTCGTACATGAGATCGCCGAAGCCCTTCTCGTCGTTCCGCAGGATGGGCCCGGTTTCGACGGCCGCCGCCTCTTCAAGGATCGCGCGCGCCTCCGCCTCGAGGCTGCGCCCATTGCGCGCAGCGCGGGTCTCGAGCCGTTGCTTGGCATCGTCATCGAGCTTTCGGACTGTCAGCTGCGCCATGCTCGGTCCTGGATAGTGTGACCTTCAGACCAACAATACCATTCGACCACCCCACACCTCAAGGCCAACCCCCATGCCCAAGACCCAACCCGGCTCCGTCTACTTCCTCGAGGAGCGCAACGACAAGCTCGAAACGCACACGCTCTCGATCCTGGTCGACAACGAGCCCGGCGTGCTGGCGCGCATCGCCGGCCTGTTCTCGGGCCGCGGCTACAACATCGACAGCCTGACGGTGTCGGAGACGGAGCACGAGAAGCACCTCTCGCGCTTCACCATCGTCACGACAGGCACCTCCATGGTGCTGGCGCAGATCAAGAGCCAGCTGGAAAGGCTCGTCAACGTGCACCGCGTGGTCGACTTGACCGTGACGGGCGAGCCGCTCGAGCGGGAGCTGGCGCTGATCAAGGTGGCGGGCAAGGGCGAGAAGCGCATCGAGGCCCTGCGGCTGGCCGAGATCTTCCGCGCCAGCGTCATCGATGCTTCGATCGAG
>VBAB01000518.1 GCA_005888525.1 Alphaproteobacteria bacterium | reverse complement strand
GGTCGGAAGTCGGCTGATACATTGCCATAATCACAAGGGCTCGCTCACGCTGAACTACTGTGACTGGCCCTGTCCGCAATCGTCACCGATCCGACGCACGCCACATGGACCATTGGCTCACAGGGCCGCCCGGAGCATCCTCAGCTCCGGAACGACTACGGCCAAGGAGAACGACAATGTCCGCCGCATCGTCATCGCCGACCCGGCGCGGTTTTCTCGGCACGTCAGCCGCGGGCGCCGTAACCTTTGCTGCGCTCCAGCTCGCCACGACCAGTGGCGCGGATGCGCAATCCAGCAAGCCGAAGCGGGCGGACCTGCCCAAAATCAAGCCAGGCTCGAACACATCGTTCGCTTCTTTGAAGCAGATCGAGGCCGGTGTCCTGAATGTCGGCTATGCCGAAGCCGGTCCGGCCAATGGCCCGCCCGTGATCCTTTTGCACGGCTGGCCCTACGACATTCACAGCTTTGTCGATGTGACCCCCTTGCTGGCATCGGCGGGGTATCGCGTCCTTGTTCCCTATCTGCGCGGCTACGGCGGGACGCGCTTTCTTTCAAACGAGACCTTCCGCAACGCTCAGCCGTCTGCTGTTGCATCGGACACGATCGCATTTATGGACGCGCTCAAGATCGACAAGGCGATTCTTGCGGGCTTCGACTGGGGAGCGCGGACCGTCAACATCGTCTCCGCACTTTGGCCGGAGCGGACCAAGGCCACAGTGTCGGTGAGCGGTTATTTGATCGGCAGCCAGGAGGCCAACAGGACGCCTGAGCCGCCGAAAGCCGAGTTCGATTATTGGTACCAGTTTTATTTTGCCACAGAGCGCGGGCGGCTTGGCTATGAGAAATACCGGCGCGAGTTCTCCAAGCTGATCTGGAAAACCGCCTCGCCGCAATGGCGGTTCGACGATGCCACGTTCGATCGCAGCGCGGCCGCCTTCGATAATCCAGATCATGTAGCCATTTCGGTTCACAACTACCGCTGGCGTCTGGGTCTCGCTGAAGGCGAGCCGAAGTATGACGATCTGGAAAAGAAACTTGCCGAATTTCCGGTGATCACGGTGCCCACCGTCACCCTCGAGGGTGATGCCAACGGCGCACCGCATCCGGAGCCCAGCGCCTACGCCAAGAAATTCTCGGGTAAGTACGCGCACCGAACCATCAGGGGCGGCATCGGTCATAACCTGCCACAAGAATCGCCGCAGGCCTTTGCCGAGGCTGTCGTCGAGGTGGACGGCTTTGCATCCTGATTGTCATTGACCACCACACCTCCGGTCGCCAACACGGTCGATGGCAATTCCCCCGGTCGGGAACTACCGGGGCTGTCGCGCGTTGCGCGACCGAGCTGGCTCACTTTGTATGGTGTCTTAGGGGTTCACCATGATCGAAAACGACGACGGTTCTGATAAGAACGCGCGTATGGCGAGGTCCTCCCGCGCGACGGGTCAGGCACAAACGAACGCCGCTTCTTCGGTTTCGATTTCAGTGACGGTGAATGGAAGACAACACGCGCTCACGCTCGATCCGCGCACCACGCTGCTCGACGTGCTGCGCGAGCATCTCGACCTAACCGGCACCAAGAAAGGCTGCGATCACGGCCAGTGCGGCGCGTGTACGGTATTGGTCGACGGCCGGCGCGTCGTTTCATGTCTCATATTGGCCGTCATGCATGACGGCGCGAGCGTCACCACGATCGAGGGGCTGGCGAAGAACGGGACGCTTCATCCATTGCAGCAGGCGTTCATCGACCACGACGCCTTCCAATGCGGCTATTGCACGCCGGGCCAGATCTGCTCGGCAGCGGGCTTGATTGCCGAAGGCAAGGCCAAAACTGCAGACGAAATCCGTGAATTGATGAGCGGCAACATCTGCCGTTGCGGGGCCTACCCCAACATTCTCGCGGCGATCCAGCAGGCGATGAGGCAGTCATGATCGACTTTCAGTATTCGCGTGCCAGCGACGTCGCAGACGCGGTGCGCCAGATGACCGGGAACCCGTCGGCGAAATTCATCGCCGGCGGCACCAATCTGGTCGATCTGATGAAGATGGACGTCGAGCGGCCGACCAAGTTGATCGACGTCTCCAAGCTTCCCCTGGACAAGGTCGAGGAAACGGCCGGCCGCGGGCTTCGCATCGGTGCGCTCGTGCGCAACTCCGATCTGGCCTATCACCCGCTGGTGGAGCAGCGCTATCCCATACTGTCGAGCGCGCTGCTTGCCGGCGCCTCGCCGCAACTGCGCAACATGGCGTCGGTCGGCGGCAATCTCCTGCAACGCACGCGGTGCGCCTACTTCTACGACATCGCCACACCCTGCAACAAGCGCGAGCCGGGCAGCGGCTGCGCGGCGATCGGCGGCCTCAACCGCATGCACGCGATCCTGGGCACAAGCGATGCCTGCATTGCCGTGCACCCGTCGGACATGTGCGTGGCACTGGCGGTGCTGGAGGCGAAGGTCCATGTGACCGGCCCGCGCGGCGAGCGTGTCATCGCGCTTGCCGACTTCCACCGGCTTCCCGGTGACACGCCGCAGCGCGACACCAACCTCGAGGCCGATGAGCTCGTGACCGCGATCGAGGTGCCGCCGCAGGGATTTGCGAGGAACTACACTTACCTCAAAATTCGCGACCGGCTCTCCTATGCGTTCGCACTGGTATCGGTCGCGGTCGGCCTCGAGCTCGACGGCGGCGCGATCAAGGAGGGGCGCCTTGCACTTGGCGGCGTCGCCCACAAACCCTGGCGCAACGCGCAAGCGGAAGCAGCGCTGCGCGGCCGGCCCCCCAGCGAGGCGACCTTCACGCAGGCGGCCGATGTCATTCTGCGCGAGGCCAAAGGCCTCGGGCACAACGGGTTCAAGATCGATCTGGCGCGCCGGGCCATCATCCGAGCGCTGTCGCAAGCGGCGCGCGGCACGCCGCAGTCCCAGTCAAACAAGAAGATCGCGTGAGGAAGCTCATGGCACCTTACATCGGCTCCGCCACGTCCCGCGTCGACGGCTTCGCCAAGGTCACTGGCGCCGCAAAGTATGCCGCCGAGTTCAACGTTTCCGGTCTCGTTCATGCGAGTCTCGTCTGCTCTACGATTGCGAAAGGTCACATCACGCATATCGACGCCAGCGCGGCTCAGCGCGTCAAGGGCGTGCTCACTGTGCTGACGCACGAGAACCGCCCTGCCATGGCGGACAATGACGAGGCCTACAAGGACGAGGTGGCACCGGACGGCTCGCCCTACCGGCCGCTGTACGACGGCAAGATCATGTTCAACGGCCAGCCGATTGCGCTGGTCGTCGCCGAGACATCGGAGATCGCGCGCTTTGCGGCGTCATTGGTGCGTGTGGAATACGAGAAAGAGCCGCATGTCACGGACGTGCATCGCCTGCGCGATGCGGCGTCGGCCGTGAAGGATCCCGGCAGTCCGATCGAGGCCTTGTTCACGCCTCCGAAGCGGCGCCGCACACCGGAGCAGGCGCTCGCCGCCGCGACCGTGCGCCACGAGGGCGAATACTACGTGCCGATCGAGCACCACAATCCGATGGAACTCTATGCCTCCACCGTGATCGTCGAGGGCAACGGCAAGCTCACGGTCTACGACAAGACCCAGGGCGTGCAGAACGTCCAGCGTTATCTCTGCGGCGTGTTCGGCATGAAGCCGGAGGATGTACGCGTCATGTCGCCGTTCATGGGCGGCGGTTTCGGCTCAGGGCTGCGACCGCAGTTTCAGGTGGTGCTGGCCGTG
>VBAB01000517.1 GCA_005888525.1 Alphaproteobacteria bacterium | reverse complement strand
GAAGAACGCGGAGGCGAACTCCTTCAGGAAGAGCGAGCTGACGGCTTGTCCTAAGCCCATGGCAGCCAGACCTTTATGGCGCGAGTTCGAAGACGTGGAGCACGGCGGCCACCGCCACCACCATGAAGAGCGACAGCGGCAGGAAGACTTTCCAGCCGAGCCGCATCAGCTGGTCGTAGCGGTAGCGCGGCACGAATGCTTTGACCATGGCGAACATGAAGAAGACGAACACCACCTTGAGCATGAACCAGACGAAGCCCGACAACAGGTTGAGGGGCCACACGTCCGCCGGCGGCAGCCAGCCGCCCAGGAACATGATGGTGGTGAGCGCGCACATGGTGGTGATGGCCACGTACTCGCCCAGCATGAAGAGCAGATAGGGCGTCGAGGAATATTCCACGGCGAACCCGGCGACGAGCTCGGATTCGGCCTCGGGCAGATCGAACGGTGGCCGGTTGGTCTCGGCCAGCGCCGAGATGAAGAACACGACGAACATCGGCAGCAGCTTCAGCCAGTTCCAATCGAGCAGCGTGTTCGGCATACCCGCGTACGTGCCGGGCCCGAACTTCTGCGCGTTGACGACGTCGGTCAGATTGAGGGAGCCGACACACAGCAGCACGGTGATGATGACGAAGCCGATCGAGACCTCGTAGGACACCATCTGCGCGGCGGAGCGCAGCGAGCCCAGGAAGGGGTACTTCGAGTTGGAGGCCCAGCCGCCCATGATGATGCCGTATACGCCGAGCGAGGAGATGGCGAAGAGATAGAGCACGCCGACGTTGAGATCGGAGATCACCCATCGGCCCCAGCTGTTCTCGTTCAAGGGGATCACGGCCCAGGCCGCCAGCGCCAGCACCGAGGCCACCAGCGGCGCCAGCAGGAACACGCCCTTGTCGGCGCCGGCGGGGATCAGCGGCTCCTTGAGCACGAACTTCAGCAAATCCGCGAACGACTGCAACAGGCCGAAGGGGCCCACCACGTTGGGGCCCCGGCGCAGCTGCACTGCCGCCCACACCTTGCGGTCCATCAACAGCAGGAAGGCGATGATGACGAGCAAGGCGACCAGAAGCACCACGCTCTGGAACACCATCACCAGCAGGGGCCACAGATAGGCTTGCCAGATCTCCGGCCAGGACCAGGTGCTAGCCATGCGTGCCGGTCGTCCCCTGCTGGGTGGCCTTCTTGAGCGCGCTGAGCTCGGCCATGACCGCGGATGCTCGCGCGACCGCATTGGTGAGATAGAAGTCGCGCACCGGCGTACCGAACGGCTCAGGCCCCAGCGCCCCGCCGCGCGCCGCCAATGCCTCGACCCCAGCCCGGTCGGCGGGCGCGACCATGTCGAGACGGGCCAGCGCCGGCGCTTCCTTGTACATGGCAGCGCGCAGGGCGGAAAGGCTGTCGTAGGGCAGCTTGTGGCCGACCTGGGCGGAGAGAGCACGCACAATTGCCCAGTCTTCCTTGGCGTCGCCCGGCGGGAATGCCGCGCGGCTCGTCATCTGCGCACGGCCCTCGGTGTTGACGTAGGTGGCACTCTTCTCCGTATAGGCCGACCCCGGCAGGATGACATCGGCGCGCTGTGCACCGGCATCGCCGTGACTGCCCTGGTAGATCACAAAGACCTTGCCCAGGCGGAGCATGTCGACCTCGTCGGCGCCGAGCAGGTAGACGACGTCCAGCCGGCCGGAGCCTGCCGCGGCCAGCATCGCGGCCGTATCGAGCCCGCCCTCGCCCGGCACGAAGCCCAGGTCGAGGCCCGCCACCCGCGAGGCCGCGGTGTGGAGCACGTTGAAGGCGTTCCAGCCGGCGTCCTTGCCCTGGCTGGCGGAGAGCGCGATGCCGGCCGCCGCGGTCAGTATGGCCGCCCCGTCGGGACGCGCCGCAGCCGCCGCCCCGACGATCACCATCGGTTGCTTGGCCTCGCGCAGTGTGGCGGCGAAGCTGTGCTTGCCTTCGCCCACGTCCTTGAGCGTCTGCGGTCCGGCGCCCAGATAGTCGTAAGTGTAGGTCAGGTCGGCCTGCTCGCCGATGAGCCCGACGGCACAACCGCCCTGGCGCCAGCGCTTGCGGATGCGCGCATTGAGCACCGCCGCCTCGAGGCGCGGATTGGTGCCGATGAGCAGGATCGCGTCGGCCCGCTCGATGCCTTCTATGCTCGTATTGAACAGGTAGCTGGCGCGGCCGAGCCGGGGGTCGAGCTTGGCGCCGTCCTGCCGGCAGTCGAAGTTGCGCGAGCCGAGGCGAACGAAGAGGTCGCGCAGCGCGAACATCTCCTCGGCCCCGGCGAGATCGCCGGCGATGGCGCCGATCCGCTCCGGCTTCGCCGCCTTCAGCTTGGCGGCAACCAGCGCCAAGGCCTCGTCCCACGACGCAGGCTCGAGCCGGCCACCCTTGCGCACGTAGGGCCGATCGAGGCGCTGGGTGCGCAGCCCGTCGGCCACGAAGCGCGTCTTGTCCGAGATCCACTCCTCGTTCACCGCGTCGTTGTTGCGCGGCAGGATGCGCAGCACCTCACGACCGCGCGCGTCGACGCGGATATTCGAACCCACCGCATCCATAACGTCGATCGATTCGGTCTTGCGCAGCTCCCAGGGGCGGTAGATGAAGGCCCACGGCCGGTGCGTGAGCGCGCCCACGGGGCACAGATCGGTCACGTTGGCGGAGAGCTCAGACATCATGCCGCGCCCGAGGTAGGTGGTGATCTCCATGTCCTCGCCGCGGCCGATGGCGCCCAGCTCCTCGACGCCCGCCACCTCCGTCATGTAGCGCACGCAGCGCGTACACTGGATGCAGCGCGTCATCGCCGTCTTGATCAGCGGCCCCAGATACTTCTCCTCCACCGCGCGCTTGTTCTCCGCAAAGCGCGAGCCGCCGTGACCGAAAGCCATGGCTTGGTCCTGCAGGTCGCACTCCCCACCCTGGTCGCAGATCGGGCAATCGAGCGGGTGATTGATGAGCAGGAACTCCATCACGCCTTCGCGTGCCTTCTTCACCATCGGCGTCTTGGTGTTGATGATCTTGGGGCTGCCGTCCTTGTTGGGAGGCAGGTCGTTGACGCCCATGGCGCAGGAGGCGGCCGGCTTCGGCATGCCCTGCACCTCGACCAGGCACATGCGGCAGTTGCCGGCGATCGACAGCCGCTCATGATAGCAAAAGCGCGGGATCTCTACGCCCGCCTGCTCGCAGGCCTGGATCAGCGTGATCCCATCCTCGACCTCTATGGCCTTGCCATCGATGATCAGCTGCTTCGGCATTGCCGCTTTCAATCCTTCGTGCGCGTCTCGTCGTCAGGCCGTCCCGGTCGGCTTGGCCGTGAAGCGGATCAGGAGCCCCAGCACTAAGCCGGCCAGGCCGAACCAGAACAGCATGGGCTCGTAGGGTGTGCGGCCTGCGATCGTTGCCACGCCGGTGACCAGCGAGCACGCGCCGCTCGAGCTGTAGAGGCAGCTCAAGGCGTCGAACACACTGGCATCCGGCTTGGACCCGGTAACCCTTGCGAAATCCCGCGCGAGCGAATTGTAGAAGTACAGCCACCACGCGAAGGCAACGGCGAGCACAATCACGCCGATGACGGTCAGAGCGTTGCCGAGCTTCTTGAAATCCACCGCCGCCTCCGCAGCCGGACG
>VBAB01000516.1 GCA_005888525.1 Alphaproteobacteria bacterium | reverse complement strand
CTGTGGCCGTTCCGGCATCCGCTCGACTTCATCGGCCAGGATGGCGGCGGCGGCATCGGCGCCGGCCCGGGCATCTCCGTCGGCGCCGCGCTGGCCCTGCGCGACAGCGGACGCTTGCCCATCGGCATCTGCGGCGACGGCGACTTCCTGATGGGGGCGACGGCCATCTGGACCGCGGTGCATTACGAGATCCCGCTGCTGATCGTCGTCGCCAACAACCGCTCCTTCTACAACGACGAGGTGCATCAGGAGCGCATGGCGCGCCTGCGCGGCCGGCCCGTCGAGAACAAGTGGATCGGCCAGCGCATTGCCGATCCGGACATCGACATTGCCGCGCTGGCGCGAGCGCAGGGCGCGCAGGGGTTCGGACCGATCGCCCGCGGCGAGGACCTGATCGCCGCCTTCCAGGCGGCTATTGCGGCAGTCGAAGCCGGAGGCGTCGCGGTGGTCGACGTGCGCATCGAGCCGGGCTACACCCCCGCCATGTCGGCAGCAGTCACACGATCCGCCGATTGATGGCGGTGCATGGGGCGCGGATGCCGGCATCGGCGACAACGAGCCAGGAGCAGGAGAGGCCCGCCTCGGTCACCCCTGGGGCTGCGCCGGTGCTGCGGGTCGAGGACCTCGTCAAGCGCTTCGACACGCCGGAAGGCCCCATCACGGCCGTCGATCACGTCTCCTTCAGCGTCGCGCAAGGCGAGCTCATCTCGCTGATCGGCCCTTCGGGTTGCGGCAAGTCGACGGTCTTCAACATCGTCGGCGGGCTCGTGCCGATGTCGCAGGGGCGTGTCCTCGTCAACGGCGAGGCCATCGCCGGGCCCCACGCCGCGATCGGCATGGTGTTCCAGGAAGAGTCCACGTTTCCCTGGCGCACCGTGCTCGACAACGTGGCCTTTCCGCTGGAGATCGCAGGCCTGCGCAAGGCCCAGCGCATCGAGCGTGCCATGCACTACGTGAAGCTCGTCGGCCTCGACGGCTTCGAGAGGCGCTATCCAGCCGAGCTGTCGGGCGGCATGCGCCAGCGCGTGTCGATCGCCCGCGCGCTGGGCTCGGCGCCGAAGATGCTGCTGATGGACGAGCCGTTCGCCTCGCTCGACGAGCAGACGCGGCTTCTACTGGGGGACAAAATCCTGCAGATCCAGCAGGAGCTGAACCAGACGATCCTGCTCATCACGCACAACATCACGGAAGCCGTGCAGCTCTCCGACCGCGTGCTCGTCATGAGCTACCGGCCGGGGCGGATCAAGCGCGCAGTCGAGATCGACCTGCCGCGCCCGCGCACCTCCGCGATCGTCTCCAGCGACGCCTTCGGCCGCTACGTCGCCGCCATCTGGGGGGACCTGCGCGAGGAGGCGAGCCGCGGCATGCTGAGCGAGGACAGGCAGTCTCTGCAAACGGGCGAACGTGACCGCACCCCTCCTTGAAACTCCGCCTCTTCCCCTCTCCCCTCGGGGGAGAGGACGTGAGGCCATGACTTACAGGCGCGTTCTCAACGTGGACCGCAAAGGTACGCTCACGTGGCGCGGCTGTAAGTCATATGGCCGAACTGGTGAGGGGCGACTTCCGTCTTTGCACCTGCCAAGGCCCCCTCATCCGCCCTTCGGGCACCTTCTCCCCAAGGGGAGAAGGAAAAAATCTAACGCATCCGAAAATGGCGTTGAGGTCACCGGACGGCCGGTCGACGAATGACACGCGGCTCGAAATCGTCACGCCTGCGCTCGCCCACCATGGTCGGTGCCTCGAGCCTGATCGGCCTGCTTGCTGCGGTCGAGGCGCTGATCCGGGCCGGCCTCATCAACCGCCACGTGGTGCCGCTGCCGAGCCAGGTCGTCGCCGCCCTCCCGCGCATCATCGCCGAGGAGGACATCCTGGGCCGTTTCCTCATGACGGCGGGCGAGGCCGCGGCCGCCGGGCTGCTGCTGGTGGCGGTGGCGATCCCCACCGGCGTCCTGCTCCATCGGGTTCGGCTCCTTTGCGAGGCGGTCGAGAGCTGGATCGGGGCGATGGCGGCGGCTCCGCTGGTGCTCATCTATCCGCTGTTTCTCGTGATCTTCGGCCGCAATGCCCTGACCATCGTCATGATCGGCTTTGCCGCCGGCCTCGCCCCGGTCATCCTCAAGACGCTGGAGGGGCTGCGCGCCACGCGCCCCGTGCTGATCGACGTGGGGCGCAGCTTCAAGCTGTCGCGTGCTCAGCAGTTTTGGATGATCCTGCTGCCCTCGGCGCTGCCCAGCATCTTCGTGGGGCTGCGGCTCGGCCTCATCTTCGCGCTCATCAACGTGGTCGGCGTCGAGTTCCTGATCAACTTCGGCGGCCTCGGCCAGCTGATCAACGACCTGGCCGAGCGCTACGACCTTCCCGCCATGTACGCCACCATCGGCTTCGTGATCCTGGTCAGCGTCGTCTTTTTCATGTCCCTCGAGCGGATCGAGCGATGGCTGCGACCGGGGCAATAGCCGCGCGAGGACGCGATGCCGGCCGGGCACGCGCGGTGCTCGCCACGCGCGTGGTCATCGTCGCGACCGCGCTGGCGTTGTGGGAGCTGCTCGCCCGCTCCGGCCTGCTGTTCGAGGGCGTCGTGCCAAAGCTCTCGGTGATCGGCCGGGGATTGGCTGGCCTGCTGATGTCACCGGCGTTCTATGGCAACCTGCAAACGACGGCGGGAGAGGTCGCCATCGCGATCGTCATCGGCGGCACTGCCGGCCTGCTCGTCGGCCTCGTCCTCGGCGTCAGGCGATTTCTGGGCCACGCCTTCGAGCCCTATCTCTACTATCTGGGACCAACGCCCAAGATCATCTTCTTCCCCATCATGATCATGTGGTTCGGCACCGGCCCCGGCTCCAAGATCGCCTTGGGCGCGGTGTCGTGCTTCTTCCC
>VBAB01000515.1 GCA_005888525.1 Alphaproteobacteria bacterium | reverse complement strand
CGGCCCCGATCCTTCCCGTCGAATGGTTGGTCACGCGCGAACTCGTGGACTACGAGGCGGCGTGCGCGCTGATGGCGCAGCGCGTCGATGCCATCGTCGCCGGCAAGGCACCAGAGCTCGTCTGGCTGCTCGAGCACCCGCCGCTCTACACGGCGGGCACCAGCGCTAGGGACGCCGACCTGATCGAGCCGGGACGCTTTCCCGTCCACCGCTCCGGCCGCGGCGGCCAGTTCACCTATCATGGTCCGGGCCAGCGCGTCGGCTACGTCATGCTCGATGTCGGGCGCCGGTGGGGCGACGTGCGCGCCTACGTGACGGCGCTCGAGACGCTGATCATCGACGCGCTGGCGGCGCTGGGGGTGGAGGCGCACGCCCGCAGCGGGTTGGTCGGTGTCTGGGTGCCCCGGCAGGAGGAGGGCACCGAGCGGCACGAGAAGATCGCGGCGATCGGGGTGCGGCTGCGCCGCTGGGTGAGCTCGCACGGCTTCAGCATCAACGTGGCGCCGGAGCTGGCGCATTTCTCGGGCATCGTGCCGTGCGGCATCCGCGAGGACGGGGTCACGAGCCTCGCGGAGCTGGGGTCTGGCGCGGGCCTCCACGAGCTCGACTTGGCGCTGCGCCGGGCTTTCGAGCAGCGCATCGGCCCGACCTGCGAGGCGGCCGCGGACACATTGGCCGCTGCAGACGGAACAAGCCTGGCTCCGGCTTGAAAGGGCAATCGACAAGAAAATACCGCCTTAGCCGATGTCACGGGCGGCCGGCGTGAAAACCAAGAGCAAGAGCTGCCTAGCCCTTGTTGCCCGGCTTGCTGGTGCCCGTGCCTGGGGTGGGCGCGGGGCCCGCCGGCGTGTCGGGCGTATCGTAGTAGAGGCTGCCTTCCTCGATGGAGACGACGTCTTCGGATTCGAGCTGATACTCCTCCTCCTCGTCGTCATCGAGATGAACGGTGCACCCTTTGGCGCAGATGCCGCTGAGCACTTGCATGGGCTTGAGGACGTGTTCCGTCTTGGTATCGCCCTCGACGATCGTCACCTTGTGATCTTGATCATCGCGATTGGTAATCGACACCGCGTGGGCCGCGATGCTGCTCGACAGGAGCCCGATCAGTCCAACCGCACCCGCAAGACGCAACGACGAGATCAAACGCAAAGGGTGCACCCTCTCGGCCCTACTTCTTTTTCTTCTTCGCCGTCTTCTTCTTCGCTGCCTTCTTTGCCTTCTTCGCCTTCATAGTCTGTCCTTCCATCTCTGACCGAGTCGCCCGAATCGTGTCCGGGCGCTGTCAATGTGAAAATTTTTACGCCAAATGCCAAATGGAATTTTCCGCTGACGCCTATCGACGTTTTCGATAGATACATTCTGATCATACTTCGCAGTGAGAGTCGAGCGATGGACATCGCACTCGCGCAGACCTTCCTGATGGTTGCCGAGACGGGCAGCTTCATCGACGCGGCACGCAAGCTCAACGTCACGCAGTCGACGGTGAGCGCGCGCATCAGGGGCCTGGAGGAGCTGTTCGGACGTCCGTTGTTCGAGCGCTCGAAGAACGGCGCGTCGCTCACGGGCGCCGGCGAGCAATTCCAGAAGCACGCGCTCGCGCTGGTGCGCGTGTGGCAGCATGCGCAGCTGGAGGTGGGATTTTCCGGTCCCTACCGCGACCACCTGGCCGTCGGCGCGCACGCAACGCTGTGGGACGGCTTCCTGATGCGCTGGATCTCCTGGCTGCGCGACAACATCCCCGACATCGCCATCTCGGCTTCCGCCAGCCTATCGGCCGTCATGATCCAGCGCCTGCTGGAGGGGACGCTCGACCTCGCCGTCATGTATCGCCCCGGTCAGCCGCCGGGCCTCACCATCGAGCACCTGTTCGACGAGGAGTTCGTCCTGGTCACCAGCGCTCCGGCGCGCAGCCGGCGCACGGAGAGCAACTACGTGTTCGTCGACTGGGGCCCCGACTTCCAGGCTGAGCACGCGGCCGCCTATCCCGAGCTGACCAATACGGCCGTCAATCTGGACCTCGGCTCGCTGGGGCTCGATTTCCTGCTCGCCAACGAGGTTTCCGGCTACTTCCCGCTGCGGCTCGTCAAGCGCCACGTCAACCGGCGTCGCCTGCGCATTCCGGCGCGGGCGCGCTCTTTCAGCTCGCCGGTCTACATGGTCTACCCGGAGGCGCGCGACGAGGAGGCTTACGAGCCGATCCTGCAGGGCTTGCGGCGGGCCGCCGAGCGGCTGATTTGATCGGTCGTCCCACGCGGGGTTACGCTCGACACCATGAATGCTGTGCCGAGGCTTGCCGCAGCTGTTGCGCTCACCTGCACGCTGGCGGGATGCGCTGGCGGCATCGACGCCGGCCAGGCACGCACCTGCCGCAGCATCATTCCCGCGCTCAATCCCTCGGACGCGACCTTTGAGAT
>VBAB01000514.1 GCA_005888525.1 Alphaproteobacteria bacterium | reverse complement strand
TGCTGGGCGCAGCCGGCCAGCAGGATCACGCGGCGCCTACGCTCGGCCCTGGTCGCGGCGGTGCCAGGACCCGTGAAGTCGGCGCCGCGCAAGAGTCCTGCCGGCGCCAGCTCGAGCATTGCCGCGAGCTCCTTGAACCCGAGCCGGCGCAGGATGCCGGTGAAGGGCTGCACCAAGCGTGCCGCCCTGAGCGCAAAACGGAAGCGGTCGGGGTAGGGCAGGATGGCCGCGAGCAGGGAGCGGGCGAGGCGCTCCCTGAAGCCGCGCTTGCCGGTCTCCTCGATGTGAGCACGGGTGTAATCGACGAGGTGCATGTAGTCGACGCCGCTGGGACAGGTGGTCATGCACGAGAGGCAGGAGAGGCAGCGGTCGACGTGGCGCTGGACCTCGGGGCTGGCCGGACGGTCGTGCTCGAACATCTCCTTCATCAGGTAGATGCGGCCGCGCGGGCTGTCGCGCTCGTCGCCCAGCAGCACGTAGGTGGGGCAGGTGGCGGTGCAGAAGCCGCAGTGCACGCAGCGCCGCAGGATCTTGTCGACCTCGGCGATGCGCGGGTTCTTCAGCTGCTTTGCCGTGAAGCTCGTCTGCATGGCGCCTCGGGCGTGCTTAGAAATTTGCGTACATGCGGCCGGGATTGAGGATGCCGGCCGGATCGAAGGATGCTTTGAGCTTGCGCGAGAGCCGCTCCAGCCCCGCTTCCAACGGCTGGAACACCTCGACGGCGGCACGGACCTGCGGCTCGGCCCGGATCAACGTGGCATGCCCCCCGTACGTGGCGATGACGCGGCGGACGTCGGCGGCACCGGCGTCGGTCGTCGGCAGCACCTCGGCCCAGACGAGCCCGCCCGACCAGTCGTAGAACGCGCGGCACTCCATGTAGGCTGAGACGGCAGCGACCACCTTGGGGCCCGCCCCCGGCGTGGTCGAGATGCGCCAGAGCTGCGCATCGCTGCCTTGCAGCACCGAGAGCTGGCGCAGCTCGCCCCAGAAGGCAAGCGAATTCTCCGCGTCGAGGTCGTGGATCTCCCCGTAGGCCTTGAGGTGCTCTTTCAGCCTGCCCTTGCGATAGGCGACCGACTTGGCGAAGTTCTCGAGCCGCAGAGCGGTCACGGCCTGGCCTTGTCGGCGCAGCCCCTCGTGCCAGAGCCGGGCGACCAGGGCGCGTTGCAGGTGCACGGCCCCCGACACCTCGTAAGGCGTCCGCATGGCCTCGCACAGCACCTCCACCGCGATCTCGTCCGGCAGCCCGAGCAGGATCAGGGTGCCAGTCTCCTCGGGCATCGGCTGGACCTTGAACGTCACCTCGCACATGACGGCCAGGGTGCCCCAGCTCCCCGCCAGGCCGCGGCAGAGATCGAGCCCGGTGACGTTCTTCATGACGCGGCCGCCGGACTTGAAAACCTCGCCGCGCCCGCTCACGGCGCGTACGCCGAGAAGATGGTCGCGCGCCGCGCCGACGCGGATGCGCCGCGCGCCGGATATGTTGGTGGCGAAGACACCGGCGATGGTGCCTTCGCCCGTTTCGCCGCCGCCGATGCCGGCAAGCTCGATCGGCTCGAACGCCAGCATCTGCCTGCGCGAGGCCAGGGCATCCTCGATCTGTGCGAGCGGCGTGCCAGCGCGCGCGGACATCACCATCTCGCTCGACTCATAAAGCGTGATGCCGCGCAAGCCCTTGGTGGATACGGTGGTCGCCGCGTTCATCGGCCGCCCGATGCCGTCCTTCGAGCCGCCACCGACCAGCGCGATAGGCTCCGTCGCCGCCGTAGCCTCGGCGAGCAGCCGCGAGAACTCCCGCTCATCGACCGGGCGCATGTTGGCGAGCACGGCTAGTGTCCTGATCGCGTGCTGGGTTCGTGAGCGGACTTCTCGATCATCACGCAAGCCTCCTCACGCAGCTTCCTGCGCGGCCTTACGGCCCTCGAGCGGGAAGACCTTGGCCGGGTTCAACAGCCACTTCGGATCGAACACGGTCTTGATTCGCATCTGCACGACGAGATCGGTCTCGGTGAACTGGACGTGCATCAAGTCGCGCTTCTCGATGCCGACGCCGTGCTCGCCGGTGAGGCAGCCGCCGGAGGCGACGCACAGCTCGAGGATCTCATGACCCGCCTGCTCGGCCCGATCGGCCTGCGCCGCATCGTTGGCGTCAAACAGGACCAGGGGGTGCAGGTTGCCGTCGCCGGCGTGGAAGATGTTGGCGACCCGCAGGCCATGCTTGTCGCAGATGTGCGAGATGGCGACCAGCACATCGCCGAGCTTGCCGAGCGGGATCACGCCGTCCATGCAATAGTAGTCAGAGATGCGGCCGATGGCGCCGAATGCCGCCTTGCGCCCCTTCCAGATGGCCGCACTCTGCTCAGCGCTCTGGCTGATGCGCAGCGTCTTTGGGGCGAAGGGCTTGGCGATGGCCGTGATCACGGCCAACAGATCGACGATCTCCTCGTCGGAGCCTTCCACCTCGATGATCAGCAGCGCCGCGACATCGAGGGGATAGCCGGCCTTGGCGAACGCCTCGCAGACATGGATCGCCGGCCGGTCCATGAACTCGATGGCCACGGGGACGATGCCCGCACCGATGATGGCGGAGACGCATTGACCGGCGGCCTCGCTGGTATCGAAGCCGAGCAGCATCGGGCGAGCGCCTTCGGCGGCCCGCAGGATGCGCACGGTCGCCTCCGTGGCGATGCCGAGCTGGCCCTCCGAGCCGATCACCAGCCCCATGAGGTCGTAGCCCGGCGAATCGAGATGCGCGCCGCCGATCTCGATCACCTCGCCGTCCATCAGCACCATTTGTATGCCGAGCACGTTGTTGGTCGTCACGCCGTACTTGAGGCAGTGCGCGCCGCCCGAGTTCATGCCGATGTTGCCGGCGAGCGTGCAGGCGAGCTGGCTCGACGGGTCCGGCGCGTAGAAGAAACCCTGGGCCTGGACGGCGTCGCTGATGCCGAGATTGGTGACGCCGACCTGGACGCGGGCCACACGGTTCATGTAGTCGACCTCGAGCACGCGGCTCATGCGCGAGATGCCGATCACCACCGCATCCT
>VBAB01000513.1 GCA_005888525.1 Alphaproteobacteria bacterium | reverse complement strand
CAGGGCTTCCTACACGGACGTGGGCCTCCGCGCTAGAGGGGTGCTCCGCGGCCTTGTTGGACGGTGCGGGAGACGCCGAAGCCGGTTTGCGGGGTTATTTAATGGGCGAAGAGTGGTGGACGGCTTGCGCTCGGGCTCGGACGATACCTGCGCCAAATCTTGAGCCCCCAGAGTGTGGCAACCACAAAGAAGCTGAGGGCGGCGGTCAGGAGACCGAAGGCGAGCGCCTTGGTGGAGATGATAGCCACGGCTGCAAAGGCTATGGCAATCGACGCGGTGTAGAGAAGGGCGGTGGCCGCATCGAAGCAGAAATGGACAACCGTACGGAACGTTTGCATGATGCCCCCGCGGGTCAAGCTGCAACGCGCACTAACGCTGATCATACTCTGATTCGCCGGCGGCGAGCGGAAGGGTATCGGTGGCTATGAAGAAGAGGCTCGCCATTCGATTGAGAGACGATATCTCGGAGGAGACCCGGCAGTCGTCGCAGAGAGGCGGCGCCCGGGCAACCGGCCGAGACTGGCGTCCACAGGTTGTCCTCGGAACACACAATCCGACTAGATACCAGTCGCGATCTCACGGGAGGATCATCGCAATGCGATTGGAATCCATGTCGGGTTGAAATTTGTAATCATCCATGCTCCACCGAAAGCGATAAGTCCCGCATACACGATCTGCGGCAGCATTGCGATGAGCGCGGAGATGAGTCCGACGATTGCACCGAGCACATGCTGCACGGCCTTCAGCAAATCTTTCGCGACCTTGTAGAGAAAGTAGGCAAGCGCCGCGATGACGACTACGAAGAGCACTTGCTTCCACACCGGCAAATTGTTGAATGACATCTGGAACATCTTCACAACTTGGCCGAAGGACCAGTTCCAGATGAATTGCAGTACCTGCCAAATGACCGCGGCGAGCCGCTGCGCGATTTGGCCAACCTCGTTGAGCACCTGCTGCATGGCTACGCACTCCGTTCTGGCCGCAATTACGCATTTGCAATCACAGGCATGAACGTCAGATCGACCCAAGGGTTCCGTCGCGTGCGTCCAACATCGGGAGCAGGATCGCTTCGGATGGACTCACATCGCCTCGAATGCAACATCGAGGCTGAAGCGTGAATCCTGCTCTACTTTCTAGGTTTAGAGCGAGATTCACGTCCCCGTATGGAAGCCCCCCTGCTTCCATCAGGAGCGATCTCGCTCTGGCACGACGCGCGCGGAGCGGTAAATGCACAATTTCTACAAGGGCTTAGAGCGGGCAGATGAAGTTGAAGTCTGGCGCTCTGCCATAGATCGCTAAGCTGTCAGCAAAAATAATAAGCGCACGGGATTGCAACTCCAGCGACGCAATGATTTGATTTTTCGATTGATGGCGTCAGACGGCTATTGATGGCCCAGGAAGAAGGCCAAGGACCAGGTGCCAGCAACCGACGCGAAGAGCAGCGCTATCACGAGCATGCGGCAACGGTCGCGTGGGATATGCTCGGTGTTGACGACAGCGACCGACATCGGCTTCTCGTCGAGTAGCCGCGCCAAGCGCTCCACGGCAACCTGCTCGTGCCTTCTATCCTTGAATAACATGGCAAGCCCACCCTCTCGAGCATCTGAGAATAAGGGAAGTCGGCACGAACCGACAGAGGCAGCGAAAATTTTTCAGTTGATCGCTAAAGACGAGCAATCTCCGAGCGTCAGTCGACTTCGTTGCGATGAGATGTGAGTTCAGCGTCATGTGCGGCGGTGCACATGATGGCACGGCGGCCGCAGCTGTTATTTGATCCTTCGGCCGCCAATGCAATTGCGCAACGTGACTTCGATGCGCACCTCTATTCCAGCGGTGACACGAGGACGACCGTGGCAGCTGATCACACAACCGCAGTCTTTGTAGCCGAGCTGATCCTGTTGCTGTTTTTCGGTCGGGTGCTCGGCGAGGGCATGAGCCGCGTCGGGCAGCCGGCCATCTTCGGACAGCTGCTGGCCGGGGTTCTTTTGGGTCCCTCGGTCTTCGGCGCCCTGATGCCGGAAGCTCGGCAAATGGTGTTCCCGAACACGCCGGCGCTAAAAGGCATGATCGATGCCATCTCTCAGATCGGGATATTGCTGCTGCTGCTGCTCACGGGGATGGAAACCAACCTCTCGTTGGTGAACCGCAAACGCAGGGCAGTGATTTCGACATCGCTATTCGGCATCGCCGTGCCGTTCGTCGGCGGCGTATTTCTGGCCTATGCCTTGCCGGAAGAATTGATTCCCTCCTCCGCAGCTCGGCTCGTCACCGCGTTGTTCCTCGGCACGGCGCTCTCGATCTCGTCGGTGAAAATCGTGGCGATGGTCTTGATGGAAGTGGGTGCCATCCGGCGCGATCTCGGGCAATTGATCCTGGCAACCGCCATCCTCGATGACAGCATCGCGTGGGTCATGATTGCGGTCATCGCGGGCATAGCGGCTCAAGGTACCGTGAGCGTGACGAATGTGGGCATGAGCCTGGCAGGCACAGCGCTATTTCTCGCAGTGAGTCTCACGATCGGGCGCCGCTTGGTTGCGCGGATCATCCGCTGGTCCAACGACAACATGACGATCGAGGTGCCCGTTATCACGGCCATCGTGCTCGTGATGCTGGTGATGGCGTTATCGACCGAGCTCATCGGCGTGCATACCGCGCTTGGGGCCTTCGTGGCCGGCATGCTGGTGGGCCAATCTCCAATTCTCACCCAGCACATCGAGGGCGAGCTCAGGGGCTTCATCGTCGCTTTCTTCAGCCCGGTGTTCTTCGCGGTGGCGGGGCTCGGAATGGATCTGAGAACGCTTTTTGACTCGACGCTGCTGCTGCTTACCCTCGCGGTTATCGTCGTTGCCAGCGTTGGAAAGTTTCTGGGCGCCCTTGCTGGAGGCAGGCTGGGCGGCCTCACTGCCATCGAATCGCTAGCCCTCGCCACCGGGCTCAATGCCCGGGGCTCGACCGAGGTCATCATTGCCAGCATCGGGCTGTCGATGGGCGTGCTGAGCAACCAGCTCTACACCATGATCGTCGCCATGGCGGTTGTCACCACCATCATCATGCCGCCGACGCTGCGCTGGGTGCTCGCGCGGGTCCCTCCGCGTGAAGAGGAGGCAAAGCGGCTCGAAAAGGCGGAAGCCGAAGAGCGCGAAAGCGTCCCCAAAATGGAGCGCGCCCTCGTTTGCCTGGACGCCAGCGCAAATGGTGCGCTCGCCGCGTCGCTCGCGGGAATGTTTGCCGCCCGCCAGCAGGTCGTGACTACTGTCATGGAGATGAGGCGAGAACGCGACGATGATGACAACTCCGGTCGTCGGCTCCTTGCTCGGGCTGCGACCATGGTGCTTCAAAGAAAGCCCGTCGCGTCGGATGAGCAGGCTGCACCATCGCCCCAGATGTCTTTGCATGAGCTTGTGCATTCCAAATCAGCCGATACGGATGATGCCATTGAAATGGAGGCGACCAAGGGTTACAGCCTCGCGTTTGTCGGGATCGAGCAGCCGATTTCCGCGACAGCGAACCGGTTCGACGATCGGCTCCAGCGGTTGGTCGAAGCAGTCGACGGTCCCTTGGCGATAGTGCTCAATGGGGCGCCGCCCACCGCCGAACCAGACACCGCACTCGACATTCTCGTGCCCACCGGCGGGACCCCCGAAGCACGGTTGGCCACGGAGATCGCCCTGGCGCTCGCCAAAGCGAGCGATGGCGTGCTGACTGCGCTCCACGTATTCGATCCGCAGGACGATACCGAAATGCTGAGAGGGCGCACGCGGCGCCAGGGCCTTTCGGTTCTGGTGGATGCGCGACGGCTCGGAAAGCGCAGCGGCGTCTCCGTCAAGGGCATCAGCGTGACCAATTCGAGACCAGAAGTCGAGATCCGCCGCGCCGCACGAG
>VBAB01000512.1 GCA_005888525.1 Alphaproteobacteria bacterium | reverse complement strand
GCAAGGACGGAACACTCTATCCATTCGCGAACACCGACCTGGTGCGACGGTCCAAGCCGCCACACGCTTCCGCCCGCGTGGTGTTTCTCCTGAAGGACGGCAAGATCTTCAGGGCCGCCGTCGGGCCCGACCAACGCCAGCGGAACTGGGGTTGGGACATGGCATTCTGGCCATGGGAATGGCTGCTCTACATACCCTAGAGCGAGATTCACGTTCCCTAATGGAAGCCCCAGTGCTTCCATCAGGAACGATCTCGCTCTAAGTGCGCTCGAGGAGCTCGATCGAGACGCCCTCGGGTCCGGTCAGGAAGGCGATGCGGGTGCCGGGCCGGATGGTTTCCGGGCCGCGTGTGAAGACGACTCCCTTCGACTTGAGGTCCGCGCACACCGCATCGATGTTCTCGACCTCGAGACCGAAGTGGTCGAGGCCCTGGTGGGGATGCGCCGGCCCGGTCCCCGCCTTGGAGTCCTGGCTCACGTCCAGGATAAAGATGTTGGCGCCGCCCAGCTTCAGGTCGATGCGTGGCTTGCCCTGCTGCATGCTGCGGATCACCTCGGCGCCGAACATCCGCTCGTAGAAAGAGGCCGTCGCTTCGGGGTTGCGGGTGAACAGGTGGATATGGTCGAAGGTGAATTTGGTCATCTGCGTTGTCCTCTCCTGGGCATAGCTCGACGGCAAGAAATTCGGCGCGCGGTCAAAGCGGGCCAGCTTCTCATAGTGGGCAGACGATCATCAACCGCCGCATAAGGAGACTTTCCCGGCCGCGCGCGCAAGCAGCCATGCAAACAAAGATGGCGCGCGGCCCATCAGTCGTGCTGAATTAGGGCTCGCACTAGAATACGACGACCATTGCAAGGGACGGCAATGACCAAGGGCATTCTCGCGTTCGGCGCCTACATCCCCTGGCGCCGCCTGCCGCGCAAGGCGATTGCCGAGACGCACGGCTGGTTCAACCCCGCGCTCAAGGGCCAGGCCAAGGGCGAGCGCGCCTTCTGCAACTGGGACGAGGACCCCGTGACCATGGCCGTCGAGGCCGCGCGCGATGCGCTCGCCGGCCGCGACCGGGGCACGATCGGCGCGCTGCGCTTCGCCTCCACCACCTTTCCGTTTCTCGATCGGCTGCATTCGGGCATCGTCGCCGGCGCTTTGAGCCTTCCCGAGGACATCTCCGCCATCGACGTCACCGCCACCCAGCGGGCCGGCACCTCGGCGCTGATCGAGGCGCTCTCGAGCGGCAGCGAGACGCTGGTGGTCGCCTCCGAGAAGCGCGGCGCCAAGGCGGCGAGCCCTGTCGAGATGACGAGCGGCGACGGCGCCGCGGCCGTCCTGGTCGGCGAGGGCAAGCCTGTCGCCACGCTGCTGGCCAAGGCTTCGCGCACGGCCGATTTCGTCGACCACTTCCGCTCCCTCGACAACCAGTTCGACTACCAGTGGGAGGAGCGCTGGATTCGCGATGCGGGCTACATGACCGCGGTGCCGCCGGTGATCAAGCGCTGCCTGGAGGCCGCCAAGGTCGCGCCCAAGGACGTCACCCACTTCTGCATGCCGGCGACGCTGGCGCGGGTCGCCAACTCCGTCGCCAAGGCGGCCGGCATCGACGACAAGGCCATCTGCGATCCGCTGCACGCCAACTGCGGCGACACCGGCGCCGCGCACACTTTGATGCTGCTGGTTGCGACGCTGGAGAAGTCAAAGCCCGGCGACAAGATCCTCCTCGTCGGCTTCGGCCAGGGTGCCGATGCGCTGCTGTTCGAGGTGACCTCCGAGATCGCCAGGCGGGCGAAGAACCTGGGCGTCGCCGGTCATCTGGCGCACCGCAAGGAGGAGCCCAGCTACGGCCGCTTCCTCGCCTTCAACGACCTGATCGAGCTCGAGCGCGGCATGCGCTCGGAGACCGACAAGGCCACCGCGCTCTCCTCGCTTTGGCGCAATCGCGAGACGGTCACGAGCTTCATCGGCGGCAAGTGCTCAAAATGCGGGACACTGCAGATGCCGAGAACCGACATCTGCGTCAACCCGAACTGCAACGCGCTTCACACACAGGAGCCCTACCCGTTCGCGGACATGGCCGGCCGCATCAAATCCTACACGGCCGACCGCCTCACCTACTCGCCCGACCCGCCCTCGTGCTATGGCATGATCGAGTTCGAGGAAGGCGGCCGGGTCATGATCGACTTCACCGACATCGACGGCGACGCGCTCAAGGTCGGCCAGCCGATGCAGATGATGTTTCGCATCAAGGACATCGACACCGCACGCGGCTTCCGCCGCTATTATTGGAAGGCCGCCCCGAAGGCGGGCAAAGCCTAGGAGGTTCTGACCATGGCAAAAGGCATCAAGGACAAGGTCGTCATCATCGGCATGGGCTGCTCCAAGTTCGGCGAGCGCTGGGACAAGGAGGCCGACAACCTGATGGTGGAGGCCTACACCGAGGCCATCGCCGACGCCGGCATCGACACCAAGCAGATCGACGCCGCCTGGCTTGCCACGGCGATCGAGGAGCAGCACGTCGGCAAGTCGGCAACCCCGCTGGCGGTGGCGCTGCGCCTGCCGTTCATTCCGGTGACGCGCGTCGAGAACTACTGCGCCAGCGGCACCGAGGCCTTCCGCGGCGCCGTCTACGCCGTGGCGTCCGGCGCCGCCGACGTTGCGCTCGCGCTCGGCGTCGAGAAGCTCAAGGATACCGGCTACGGCGGCCTGCCGCAGCGCGGACGCGGGCCCCTCAACGACATGACCAACCCGAACGCTTCCGCGCCCGGCAGCTTCGCCCAGCTCGCCGCCGCCTACCGCGCCAAGCACAAGATCGAGGCCAAGGACCTCAAGGGCGCCATGGCGCACATCTCGGTCAAGAGCCACGACAACGGCTCGCGCAACCCCAAGGCGCACCTGCGCAACAAGATCACCGTCGACACCGTGCTCAACGCGCCGACGGTGGCCGAGCCGCTGGGCCTGTTCGACTGCTGCGGGGTGAGCGACGGCGCCGCCTGCGCCATCGTCGCCACGCCGGAGGTCGCCAGGAGCCTCGGCAAGAAGGACATGATCTCCATCAAGGCGCTGCAGGTGGCGGTGTCGAACGGTCTCGAGGCGCAGCACAACTCCTGGGACGGCAGCTACTTCGCCACCACCCGCATCGCCTCCAAGCGCGCCTATGCGGAGGCCGGCATCGACAAGCCCCGCGACCAGCTGAGCCTGATCGAGGTGCACGACTGCTTCTCGGTGACGGAGCTCGTCACCATGGAGGATCTGCACATCTCGCCCGAGGGCGGCGCCATCAAGGACGTGCTCGACGGCTTCTACGACTCCGACGGCAAGGTGCCCTGCCAGATCGACGGCGGACTCAAGTGCTTCGGCCACCCGATCGGCGCCTCGGGCCTGCGCATGATCTACGAGATGTACCTGCAGATGCAGGGCCGCGCCGGCGAGCGCCAGAGGAAGCAGGAGCCCGTGTTCGGCCTCACCCACAATCTCGGCGGCTTCCCCCAGCGCAACGTCTGCGCCATCTCCATCGTCGGCAAATACGGGGCGTAATCAGCTGCGGCGCTCCGCTCCGCATACGCTACCTCGTGCTGAGCTTGTCGAAGGACGCGCTGCGCATACCATCCGTGGTTCGAAAAGCTCATCACGGGGTTGGAGCAAGATCACGTAGGTTGGGTCGAGCGTCAGCAGCGACACCTACAAACGGCGAGGTCGAGCATCGTGACCAAGTGCGTTGATGGGAAGGTGATCGTCGTGACGGGCGCGGGGCGCGGCATCGGCCGCGAGATCTCGCTGCTCGCAGCGTCCGAGGGCGCCAAGGTGGTGGTGAACGATCTGGGCGGCTCCGCCGAGGGCGAAGGCGCCGACGTCAAGGTTGCCGATCAGGTGGTCGCCGAGATCAGGAAGGCCGGCGGCATCGCCGTGTCCAACGGCGACAGCGTTGCCGATCCGCAGGGCGCCGAGCGCATCATCAAGACGGCCATCGACAACTTCGGCCGCATCGACTGCGTGGTCAACAACGCCGGCATCCTGCGCGACCGCATCTTCCATCGCATGAGCGCGGTGGATTGGGACGCCGTCATCAAGGTGCATCTCTACGGCGCCTTCTACATGTCGAAGGCCGCCTCGCCCTACTTCAAGGAGCAAGAGTCGGGCTCCTTCATCCACTTCACCTCCACCTCGGGCCTCGTCGGCAACTTCGGCCAGGCCAATTACGCCGCCGCCAAGATGGGCATCGTCGGGCTGTCCAAGTCGATCGCCCTCGACATGGCGCGCTTCCACGTGCGCTCCAACTGCGTGTCGCCGTTCGCCTGGTCGCGCCTGATCGGCACCATCCCCGTCGACACGCCCGAGCAGAAGGCGCGCGTGGAGCGCATCCAGACCACCATGACGGCCTCCAAGATCGCGCCCATCGTCGTGTTCCTGGCCAGCGATCTCTCCAAGGACGTGACGGGCCAGATTTTCGCCGTGCGCAAGGACGAGATCTTCCTGATGAGCCAGCCGCGCCCCCTTCGGGTGGCGCACAAGGATGGCGGCTGGACCCCGCAGTCTCTCGCCGAGACCATGTTGCCGGCCTTCAAGAGCGCCCTCTACCCCCTCGACCGCAGCCAAGACGTGTTCAACTGGGAGCCGCTGTGAACTCGCCTGCCGCGCGCGGCAAATGCCCGATCTGCAGCCGCGCCACCGACGCCAAGTATCGCC
>VBAB01000511.1 GCA_005888525.1 Alphaproteobacteria bacterium | reverse complement strand
TCGGTCTTTTGGTGCACGACCCAGTGGTCGGCGCCGGCAATCTCGCGCACCGTGAGGTTATCGCAGTAGTCGGCGAGGGTGGCGCGGGTGACGGGCAACAGTGCCTGGTCGTTCATGCCCCAAATGACGAGATGCGCCATGCGCACCCGCAGTTGCGCGGGATCGAGCTTCGGTACGCTTGCCGGGTCCACCGTCTCGCCCTCCTTCGGCACGACGATCGGCGTCGCCCGATACCAGTTGAGCATGCCCGTCAGCGCGCCGGGCACCGACCAGGCTTCGAGGTAGCCAGCTCTCTTCTCGGGCGTCAGCCACGGTTGCGGGCCGAAGCGGGAGAGCATGCCCAGCAGCTTCTCGAAATCGTTGGCGGACAGGCGTGCTTCGGCTTCGGGCGCGCGCAGGTAATGGAAGTAGGCGCTGGCGCGGCGCTGGGCCTCGTCCTCGATCAGCGCCCGCTGGAATGGGCCAGGATGCACGCCGTTGATCACCACCAGCTTGGCGATGCGCCCAGGCGCGGCGATCGCCGTCGCATAGGCCACCGATGCACCCCAGTCGTGCGCCACCAGCACGAACGGTCTGCCCGGCGAGTAGTGCTCGCCCAACGCGAGGATGTCGCGCACGAGGTGCTTGATCCGGTACGCCTCCACACCCTCGGGCTTGGAGGAGCGCGCGTAGCCGCGCTGGTCGGGCGCCACCGCGTGGAACGCATTCGCGAAGGCCGGCAGCACCTCGTCCCAGGCGCCCGAGTATTCCGGAAAGCCGTGCAGGAACAGGACGAGCGGCGCTCGTGCATCGCCCATGGAGCGCACATGCAGGTCGATACCGTTCAAGTCGAGGGTCTCATGTCGCATGCTGGCCTCGCCAAACCGCAATTTGCTCAAATCGCGTGCACATTTCCAGCGTTGCACGACTTGCGACGAGCGTACGCCTTTCCGGCCGTCGGCACGAATGCTATAGCCGGGCTGAGTTTCAAGGCGTCGCCCTATCGCCGTCATTCCCCGCCAAGCGAAGCGCTGAGCGGGAATCCAGCGCACGCTCGGCGTCGAGGCAGGGCTGGTTTCCCGCTTCCGCTTCGCGGGAATGACGGCAAGGTCGAGGCGCGCATCATAGAGGGGTTCGCCACATGCAGAAGATCAAGGTTGCCGGCACCGTCGTCGAGATGGACGGTGATGAGATGACGCGCATCATCTGGACGCTCATCAAGGACAAGCTGATCCACCCCTACCTCGACGTGAACCTGGAATACTACGACCTCGGCATGGAGCATCGCGACGCCACCAACGACCAGGTGACGATCGACGCCGCCAACGCCACCAAGAAGCACGGCGTCGCCGTCAAGTGCGCGACCATCACGCCAGACGAAGCGCGCGTCAAAGAGTTCAAGCTCAAGGAGATGTGGAAGTCGCCCAACGGCACAATCCGCAACATCCTAGGGGGAGTGATCTTCCGCGAGCCGATCCTGTGCAAGAACGTGCCGCGGCTGGTGCCGGGCTGGACCAAGCCGTTCGTCATCGGCCGCCACGCCTACGCCGACCAATACCGCGCCACCGACTTCCGCTTCCCCGGCAAGGGCACGATCACGCTGAAATTCGTCGGCGAGGACGGCAAGGTGATCGAGAAGGAGGTGTTCAAGACGCCGGGCTCGGGCGTCACCATGGCCATGTACAACCTCGACGAATCCATCCGCGATTTCGCCCGCGCTTCTTTCAACTATGGCCTCGCGCGCAACTATCCCGTCTACCTGTCGACCAAGAACACCATCCTCAAGGTCTACGACGGCCGCTTCAAGGACATCTTCCAGGAGGTGTTCGACGCCGAGTTCAAGGCCGAGTTCGACAAGCGCAAACTCACCTACGAGCACCGCCTGATCGACGACATGGTGGCAGCCTCGCTCAAATGGTCGGGCGGCTATCTGTGGGCCTGCAAGAACTACGACGGCGATGTGCAGTCCGACACCGCCGCGCAGGGCTTCGGCTCGCTCGGCCTCATGACCAGCGTGCTGATGACGCCCGACGGCAAGACCGTGGAGGCCGAGGCCGCGCACGGCACGGTGACGCGCCACTACCGCCAGCACCAGCAGGGCAAGGAGACCTCGACCAACTCGATGGCCTCCATCTTCGCCTGGACGCGGGGGCTCGCGCACCGCGCCAAGCTCGACAACAATCCGGCGCTGGCCAAGTTCGCGGACACGCTGGAGAAGGTGAGCGTCGACACTGTGGTGGCGGGCGACATGACCAAGGACCTCGCCCTCCTCATCGGCGCCGACCAGAAGTGGCTCTCCACCCAGGGCTTCCTCGACAAGGTCGACGCGAACTTGCGGAAGGCGATGGCATAAGGCGCCATCGCGCGGGGCTGACCGAGCTACTGGGGCATCATCGCGCCCATTGGCTCATCCGCCGATTGCCTCGATCCGAGGCGGTACTGCTGGAAGAGCCCGGATTCCTTCAGGTGATGCACGCACCCCGCCCCCAGCGCCACGCTCCACATGAGAGGCACGAGCGCAAAGGCGTTCACCATTCCGCCCTCGGCCGCCAACATCCAGGCAATGCTGCCCGCCGCCGTCGCGGCGGCGCCCATCAGCCAGAGTACAGCCGTCAGTATTTTCCGCGTCGACATGGCGCAATCGCTCGTCTCACCCCGGCTCGGTGCCGTAACGGGCAGATAAGAGCGCGCGGGTCGATGAAACAGTTCCCAGCGGAACACATCTCATCACGCCACGAACAAAACCCTGTGCCCTGCCAGCACAAAGGCCACTTGACGACTGAACATCGCTCAATTATATCTCGCCAGGCTGGGGCAAGCTGAAACTGAGCAACGGGCGGCGCATGTCCTGGTATCGCCATAGAGTCGAGCGCGACCTCGCGCGCTGGCAGACCGCGGGCTGGGTGAACGAGGCGGGCGCCACCGCCATCCGCACCGACCTGCAATCGCGCGCTTCGCCGTTCGGCGTTGCGCCGATCTTCGCCATCCTCGGCGCCGTCCTCTTCGGCTTCGCCGTCATGAGCTTCGTTGCTGCCCACTGGACCGCCATGTCCAAGCTCGCGCGGCTGGCGTTGCTGCTCGTCGCGCTCTGGGGCTGCTACGGCGCCGCCGCTGTCCTGTTCCAGCGCCGGCTCAACGCCTTAGCGCAAGCGGCCGTGCTCGGTGGCATCGCCGTCTACGGCGCATCGATCATGCTGATCGCGCAGATGTACCACATGGAGGG
>VBAB01000510.1 GCA_005888525.1 Alphaproteobacteria bacterium | reverse complement strand
TCGCGGCGCTGCGCAAGGACCTCGACAACGAGCGCGTCGTCGACCTCGTCATCACCATCTCCTTCTACAACGCCGTCGTGCGCCTGCTGGCGAGCCTGCAGATCGACGTGGAACCCGAGTATCAGCCTTATCTTGAGGAGTTCCCGCTGCCCGCTGCCGGCAAGGGCAAAGCTTGAATGAGCAACGTCAGCGAGACCGCGGTAACCCCGCGCCCCGCCGCCACCGTGGTGATCCTGCGCGACGGGCGCGAGGGGCTGGAGGCCTTCATGGTCGTGCGACACCACGAGATCGACTTCGCCTCCGGTGCGCTGGTGTTTCCCGGCGGCAAGGTCGACCCGCATGATGCCGATCCGGCCTGGGACCTGCTGGCACCCTATGCCGCGCCCGCTCCCGATCGCGCGTTCGTGGTGGCGGCCGCGCGCGAGACCTTCGAGGAGGCCGGCCTGGTGCTCGCCCGGCGGCGCGGGACACAGGCCATGCTCGACGCCGCCGATGCGCACCGGCTGGTCGAGACCTACCGCGCGGGCCTGCTCGCGGGCTCGACGGCGTTCCTCGATCTCGTGCGCAGCGAGGACCTGCTGCTCGCCACCGATCTCATGGTGCCCTTCGCCCACTGGATCACGCCCGCAGGCGTGCCTAAGCGCTTCGACACGCATTTTCTCCTGGTGGCGGCGCCGATGAGCCAGCTCGGCCTGCACGACGGTTCCGAGTCGGTCGAGGGGCTGTGGATCGCGCCGCGGCAGGCCTTGCGCGAGGCGGAGGCCGGCACACGCACCTTGGTGTTCGCCACCCAGATGAACCTCGCCAAGCTCGCCCGCTATGGGACTGTGGCCGAGGCCGTGGCGGCGACGCGGACGAGCCTCATCGTCACCGTCACGCCACGGGTGGAGCGCACGGCGACGGGCCGCACGCTGCACATCCCCGCGGAAGCCGGTTACGGTGTTACCGAATTCGCGGTGCCGATGCCGAAGCGGTAGGACTTGGAACTCGCTCGTCTGTTACTCCCGAAACAGCGCGGCCGGCCGGCGCGTTGTAGACGGCGGGGACGTATCGGCAGCACAGCCCCTACGGGAGTCCGGTCATGACGCATAACAAGACGCCCTGTCCCAAGTGCAGCGGAAAGATGGAGGAAGGGTTCATCTACGATCAGTTCGACGCGATCCGACTCGTAAGCAAGTGGGTCGAGGGAGCCCCGGAGAAGAGCATCTGGACCGGCGTCAAGATCAAGGGTCGCAAGACGATAGAGACGCAAACGTTTCGCTGCGACAAGTGCGGTTTTCTCGAGTCGTACGCCAAGTAGACGGGACGGCCGCTGCCTTCAACGTCTTCCTATCCGCACCGTTGTCATCCCGGTGCTTGTCACCGGGATCCATCGTGCCGCGGGCTCCGGCGTTGTGCAGGCAAAGCCCGGGATGACATCTACCGGACCGTCCCCACGGGTCCCTGGCGGTATTTCTCGACGACCTTCATGTCGGGCTCGACGCCGAGGCCGGGGCCTGTCGGCACGCGCACCTTACCGTCCTTGGCCAGCATGGCGTCGCCGAACGGGTTCGCCTCGAGGTTGACGTAGATGTTTTCCAGGAGCGTGTCGGTCGCCAGCGAAGCCACGATGTGGATCGAGGCCAGATTGCCGGGCCCGAAATAGGCGCAGTGCGGCACGAGCTCGACGGAGTGCGCCTCGGCCGCGGCGACGATCTTGCGCATCTCGGTGATGCCGCCGATCTTGGTCACGCTGGGTTGGGCGACGTCGATCGAGCCTTTCTGGAATTGGTCCACGAAGTCGTGGAGGCCGGCCGCGTTCTCGCCGGCGGCAATGCGGGTCGAGCCGCTCTTGCGCACGCGGGCGAGCCCGTCGTGGTCCTCGGGCGGCCACACCGGCTCCTCCAGCCAGTAAAGGTTGCTGGAACGAAAGGCGCGCTCCATCTCGATTGCCTGCGCCACGCTCCACGGGCAGTTGACGTCGTTCATGAGGGCGATGTCGGCTCCCGCTCCCTCGCGCGCCGCCCGCACGGCATCGATGCTGTGCTCGTGCAGCTTGATGTGCTTGAAGCCGAGCGCGACCCTCTCCTCAGCGATCCTGCCGACCGTCTTGGGGTTGGCGTAGCGCATCAGGCTGGCGTAGGCGCGCACCTCCTTCCTGCGTGCGCCGCCGAGCAGATCGCACAGCGGCAGGTCCGCGCGTTTGCCGGCGATGTCCCACAGCGCGATGTCGATGCCGGAGTGCGCGTAGACCACGGGCCCGTTGCGACCGAAGATGTGGAAAGCCTGGGCGGCTTCGCGATGCAGGGCGTTGATCTCGGTGGCATCCTTGCCGATGAACCATGGGCCCACGTAGGCCTCGAGCGCCGTCTTCGTCGCCGGGATGATGGAGTGGCCGAAGCCCTCGCCCCAGCCGGTGATGCCGGCATCCGTCTCCACCTGCACCAGCAGGTGATCCATGGTCGGAAAGCGCAGGCCGGCGAACTCCTGCTTGGGCGCCCCCATGTCGAAGGGAATGCGGACGTAGTGCGTGTGAATGGCCGTGATCTTCATGGTTCCTCCTCCCGCAAGCGCGCCGGCGCCGACCTCTCAGCATAGCACTCGCGCAGCGAGTGCTAGCCAAGCCGCGCGACGCGGGCTTTTCAACACCGCCCCGACGCTGCGTTGACTTCGAGGTGGCCGGGCGTATCATCGCGCCGTCCATAGGAGACCCGCGGAAGAGACCGGCCCTTTTCAGAAGAATGGGCCGGCGCCGAAGGAGCAACCGCCCCGGAACCTCTCAGGCAAAAGGACCGCAGGTTGATGGCACTCTGGAAAGCAGCCGGCCAAGCCGGCTCACCGAAGGGGTAAGGCGGCAGACCCGCTGAAATCTCTCAGGTCCCGTGACAGAGGGGGCTTGAACTCGCGCCGGCCGGTGCGGGACGCAAGCTCTATGGGACCTGAGATGCGATGAGCGCTGCCCCGGCTTCCGACCAGCCTCTGAGACGCACGCCGCTCTATGCGCAGCACGTGGCACTCGGCGCCAAGATGGTGCCGTTCGCGGGCTACGCGATGCCCGTGCAGTATCCGCTGGGCATTCTGAAGGAGCACCTGCACACGCGCGCGCAGGCGGGCCTGTTCGACGTCTCGCACATGGGGCAGGCCTTCCTGATCGGGCCCAACCACGCCGCAACGGCTGCCGCTCTCGAAGCCCTGGTGCCCGCCGACATCGTGAACTTGAAGCCGGGCCAGCAGCGCTACACCCAGCTGCTGAACGATGCGGGCGGCATCATCGACGACCTGATGGTGACGCGCCCGATCTACGAAAAAGACCACGGGCGGCTGTTCCTGATCGTCAATGCCTCGCGCAAAGAGGTGGACTACGCCCATATCTCGAGCCACTTGCCCTCCGGCGTGATCCTGCTGCCCGCGCCGGAGCGTGCGCTCATTGCCCTGCAGGGACCGACCGCCAAGACCGTGCTGGCGAAACTGTCCGACGTCGCAGCCAGCCTGACGTTCATGTCGGCCTCGAGCGGACGCATCGGGACCTTCGACTGCCACATCTCGCGCTCCGGCTACACGGGCGAGGATGGTTTCGAGATTTCCGTCGCCGCCGACAAGGCGCCGGAGCTTGCGCAGCTGCTTCTGGCCCAGGAGGGCGTGCAGCCGATCGGGCTCGGTGCGCGCGACTCGCTGCGCCTCGAGGCGGGCCTCTGCCTCTACGGCCACGACATCGACGAGACGACGAGCCCGGTGGAGGCCGCTCAGCCCGGTGGAGGCCGATCTCGTGTGGTCCATGCAGAAGCGTCGCCGGACCGAAGGCGGGTTTCCCGGCGCGAAGCGCATCCAGGACGAGCTGGCGAGCGGTCCAACGCGCCGCCGCGTGGGCATCAGGCCGGACGGCCGCGCACCCGCCCGCGAAGGCACCGAGGTGCTGGCGCTGCTGGGCGACAGGCTCGGTGTCGTCACCTCGGGCGGCTTCGGACCCAGCGTCAATGGCCCGATCGCCATGGGCTATGTCGCCGCCGATCGTGCCGCGGTCGGCACGCCCGTGAACCTGATGGTGCGCGGCAAGGCGCTCTCCGCTGCCGTCGCGCCGCTGCCGTTCGTCCCGCACCGCTACGTCCGCAAGGAGGTGTCAGACCCTCCGGGTCCGACATCATAACACTTCCGCCGAGACATGGTGTCAGACCCGGAGGGTCTGACACCTCCAGAAGGGAGATTGCATGGCCACCGAGCGCTTCACCAAGGACCACGAGTGGATCCGCCTCGATGGGGGCATCGCCACCGTCGGCATCACCGATCACGCGCAGACCCAGCTGGGGGACGTCGTCTTCGTGGAGCTGCCCGATGTGGGTCGCAAGGTTGCGCAGAGCGAGGCCGTGGCCGTGGTGGAAAGCGTCAAGGCGGCGAGCGACGTGTTCTCGCCGATTGCCGGCGAGGTGACGGAGGTCAACGGCGATCTCACGGGACAGCCGGCGCTGGTCAACGAGGATGCCGAGGGCAAGGCCTGGTTCTTCAAGATCAAGGTTGCCGACGCGGCCGAGCTCGACGCGCTGATGGATCGGGCCGCCTACGAGGCGTTCGTGAAGGAAAGCAGCTGATGCGCTACCTGCCGCTCACCGACGCC
>VBAB01000509.1 GCA_005888525.1 Alphaproteobacteria bacterium | reverse complement strand
GCCATTCCGAACGCCGCGCCGACCATGGCGAGCGCGACCGCGACGTGAAAGCCAAGGCGCTCGCGGCGCACCGGGCCGGCCTTTCGGCGATCTTGTGTATCGGCGAGACCGCGGGCGAGCGGCGTGCGGGACTGACGTTGGCGGTTGTTGCACGCCAGCTCGTGGCCTCGCTGCCGGAGAAGGTGACCGCCGGCGACACCGTCATCGCCTACGAGCCGGTGTGGGCGATCGGCACGGGACTCACGCCTACCGTCGAGGATGTGGCCGAAGTGCACGGCTTCCTGCGCCGCACGCTGGCCGAGCGCCTCGGCGCAGAGGGCAAGACCATGCGCATCCTCTACGGCGGATCGGTGAAGCCCGACAACGCCCGCACTCTTTTGCGCATAGGCGACGTCAACGGCGCCCTGGTCGGCGGAGCGAGCCTCAAAGCCGACGACTTTCTTGCCATCATCGCCGCGTGCGGCTTGACCGCGGCGCCGGAAAAGGATTAGTGCCGAGCCGACTGGCTTACCCGCAACCGCTGGGAGATGGCCGCAATTCGATGACGCGCAGTGGCATCAGCCTCGTCATTGCCGCTCTGCTGCTGCAGGGGTCCGCCGCGCGCGCTGCGCAGCTCGACAAGGACAGCTGTGCCAAGCTCAAGACCGAGCAGGCCCAGCTCGAGCAGGGCGGGACACGCGGCAGCATGGGCAAGGGCCCGGAGTGGGCCAAGATCAACTTGGCCCCCGACAAGCTCGAGCAGATTCGCCGCCTCATCGAGCTGGACGAGCAATTGTTGTTCCGGTGCGGGGGCAGGCCACTCGTCATCATCCCCCACGATCCCGATCCGGCGGCCCGCGAGGTCGAGAACAAGGAAGGCGCCGCCAAGGGCCCGCCCGCTAAGGCCGCAAAAGCACCCGATGCCGAAAAGAAGCAGACGGTGCCCCTGAAGAAAGCGGCGGCGCCGCCGTCCAATCAACCGGCCAAGGGCGCTGCCAAGGAGACGCCGCCGGTGAAGACGGCGCCGCAGCCGGAAGCCGCATCGGCGCCGGCCAAGGAGGGCGAGGACAAGAAGGCGGCCCTGCCCCCGGTCGGTCAGTCGGCCAAGGAGGCCGCCACAGAGACCCCGCCGGCGAGGACGACGCCGCAACCGGATGCGGCTTCGTCTCCAGCCAAAGAGGGTGAAGACAAGAAGTCGTCGGTGCTGCCGGCCGACCAGCCGCCGGTCAAGGAAGCTGCCAAGGAGACGCCTCCAGCGAAGGCGGCGCCGCAACCGCAGGCTGGCCCGGCGTCTACCCCAGCACCCAGCAAGGAAGCCGAGGACAAGAAGGCCGCTGCCGCCAAAGCCGCCAAGGCCAAGGCGAAAAAGAAGGCCAACGATGCCTATAGTTCTCCGTTCGCCGACTGGAATATCAATCCCTTCGCTGCTCAGGCAGGGCCGCCGGGCAAAAAGTGACCCCTGCCCGCTCCCCGCTGGCGATCTGGGCGCAGCGGGTGTAGAAGGCCTCGCCGCAAGGCTTTGCTTGGAACACTGCTCATGATCACGGTCCTGCTCATCCTCCATCTCATGATCGCCGCGTCGCTGGTGGGCGTGGTGCTGCTGCAAAAATCCGAAGGCGGGGCGCTGGGCATCGGCGGGGGCGGCGGCTTCATGACCGGCAGGGGCGCGGCCAACTTCCTGACCCGGGTCACGGCAGGGCTTGCCGCAGCCTTCTTCGCCACCAGCATGCTACTGACCCTGCTCGCCACCCGCACCGAGCGCCCGCCCTCCGTGTTCGACACCCCGGCGGCGGTGCCGGCCAAGAGCGCGCCGGCCGTGCCAGGTCCGGAGGCTCCGGCCGGCCAGCCGCAGCCGCAGCCCGCGCAACCCAGCCCGCCGCGCGGTGGCGTCCTCGACAAGCTGTCGCCGCCGGCACCCAGCGGCCCGCGCGTGCCTCAGTCGCAGTAGATTTCCACCTGTCATCGAGGAATTCGCGCAGTCGAGAGGGTCAGACCCCTCGCCGTGACCGTTGTTTATACATGGGACACCCGATGCGAGGGGTCTGACCCTCCTTTCGCGCGCACCTACAACGCCATCTCATGCGGGCCCGCGAATGGCCGTGGATGGCTTGAAAAAAAGTCTCTTCGAATCGCGCCGGTTGGATGTATTCTGCAGGCCCATGGCGCGGTACATCTTCATCACCGGCGGCGTGGTCTCCTCGCTCGGAAAGGGGCTGGCATCGGCGGCCCTGGGAGCGCTTCTCCAAGCCCGCGGCTACTCGGTCCGGCTGCGCAAGCTGGACCCCTATCTCAACGTCGACCCCGGCACCATGAGCCCTTACCAGCACGGTGAGGTGTTCGTGACGGACGACGGGGCGGAGACGGACCTCGACCTCGGCCACTACGAGCGCTTTACCGGCGTGCCGGCGAAGAAGTCGGACAACATCACCACGGGCCGCATCTACCAGGACATCCTGGCCAAGGAGCGGCGCGGCGACTATCTCGGCGGCACCGTGCAGGTGATCCCGCACGTCACCGACGCCATCAAGCAGTTCGTGACCTCGGGCAACGAGGGGCTGGATTTCGTGCTGGTCGAGATCGGCGGCACGGTCGGCGA
>VBAB01000508.1 GCA_005888525.1 Alphaproteobacteria bacterium | reverse complement strand
GGCACATCGAGCGAGGCCGTGGGCCCGACCGTGATGGTCGCGCGCGAGCGGCGCGGGATCAGGTCCTGGAAGAGATCGCTCGAGAGGGTGATCTTGCCGCCCTTGGCCTGCAGCTGGCTTACGGTCAGGCGCCGGATGTCGCCCGCCGGCACCTTCACGTCGAACGTGAGCTTGCGGCGCACGTCGATGCCGTTGGGACCGGTGACGCGCACGGCAAGGGTGGTCTGCCCGACCTCGCCCGAGGAGAGCTCGAAGGCCTCGCGCTTGCGCTCGCCGGCGTTGAGCGCAACCGCGCGCTCGAAGCCGGGCTGCGACTGTGCGCCCGCTTCCGACTCGTACTGGCCGGTGACGCTATAGGAGCCCGCGGGACCTTCGACGTTGTGGACGGCCAGCTCGAGCCGCGCCTTGTCGCCGAGCGTCAGGAAGCGAGGGCCCGACACGGTGAGCGCCACGGGATCGCGCACGATCACGTCCTTGCTGGCGGAGCCCACCTTGTCGGCACTCCAGGTCACGGCAGACAGGCGTACCGTGCCGTTGAAGTCGGGCAGCTGAAACTCGACTTGGGCGGTGCCGTCGGCAGCAATCTTGATGATGCCGGAGAAGAGGGCGAGCGTCGCCTCCACCGGCGGACTGCCCTGCACCGACATGCCGCCGGCGGAGCCGTCGCCGCCGGAGCGCAGCTTGCCGCGCTCCGCGCGCATGCCGTCGATCAGGCGGCCATAGACATCGCGGATCTCGGTGCCGAGCCGGCGTTGGCCGAAGAACCAGTCCTGCGGCTTGGGGGCCTCGAAACGCGTGAGGTTGAGGATGCCGACGTCGGTGGCGGCAACCGTGATGCGTGCCTCCTCGCCGGCCGAGAGGCCTGCGATCTTGATGGGCACTACGAGGGTCGAGCCTGACTTCACCTTCTCCACCGGCTCGAGGCGGACATTGAGCATGCGTGGCGCCTGGTCGATGGCGAGCCAGCGCAGGCCGAGAGCGCGGGAGGGCATGCGCTTGGCCTTCTCGTCCATGGGCCGATAGAGCATGACGGTGACATAGGCGCCGGGGTTCCAGTCGTTGCTGACGCGGATCGGCACCTCGCCGCCGCCGGCCGGCAGGTCGACCTCGTGGGTGCTCGCCAGGCCCGAGCTCATCACCGCGATGAGCGCGCGCCCCGCCATGCGCGAGGCGATCTTGACGCGGGCGGTCTCGCCAGCCTTGTAGGATGGCTTGTCGAGGGCAACGTCGAGCACCTCGGGGCTGTCGGCGGCCTCGTCTGCATAATAGCCGGCGCTGAACACCAAGCTGGAGATGATGAGGCCGGAACCGTCGGCAGTGCTGACCTCGAGGCGATAGCGGCCCCAGTCGACCTTGGCTTCGATCTTGGCCGGCGTGCCGGGGGCGGCGTCGGCCGTGCCGGCGGCGACGCGGCGCGTGCTGGTCTGGGACTCGAAGTTCCACGAGCCGTCGCGGCTGTACCATTGCCAGCGGTTCTCGAGCCGCATCAGCTCCCACTTGAGGCCCTTGGCCTCGATGGCCTTGCCGTCGGGCCCGAGAAGAATTGCCTCGAAGCGAGCGAACTCGCCTTCCTCGGCCTGGCCGCCCTTGAACAGCGCCTTGATACCGACGCGCGGCGACTTCAGGTCGATAGGCAGTGTGACGGTGCGCTCGATCGTGCGGCCGCCGGATTCCCGCAGCTTCAAGATCACGTCGGCTTCCAGCGGCCGGCTGGTCTTCGGCAGCGCGGGCAGCAGCACGGCGATGTCGGCCTTGCCTTCCGCGTTGGTGGCGGGCAGCCCTTCGAGCGGCTTGCGGACGGGTGCCACCTGCTCGTCGGCGAGGCCGAATTTGTAGCCGGCAAAGCCCGGCAGATCGCCCTTGGCGAGCTTCACGGCGATCTCGCCCTCGACGGCAAGGCCGTTGGCGGGGGGCCCGTAGAGATAGCGGCCGGCAAGCTTGATGGTGCCGGGCTCCTGCGGGGACAGTGCCTGCACGGCCGGCTCGAGCTTGAGGTCCAGGCGCTCCGGCACGAAGTCCTCGACCAGGAAGGAGGCCTGGGCAATGGCGGCGGACTTGGGGTCGGTGTGGATCCTGGCGCGCCAGGTTCCGGTCATGGCCGAGCCGGCAAGCGTCAGCGTCGTCGCGCGCCCGCCTTGGCCCTGATCGGTGAGCGTGACGCGCGAGTGCTCGACGCCGTCGGGGCGCGAGAAGATGACGGTGATGGGAACACCCGACGCCTTGCCGGTGCGGTCGCGCGCCAGGGCAGCCAGGTGCACCTGCTCGCCGGCGCGGTAAACGCCGCGATCGGTATAGGCGAAGGCGTCGATCGGGCCCGGCGCGATGCGGCCCTTGACGCCGCGGTCGGTGAGGTCGAAGGCGCCAGTCGACAGATCAAGGAAGGCGTAATCGCCGTCGCCCGTCTCGGCGACCAGCACGGCGGGTGCCAGCCCGCCCTCGCCGCGCTTGAGCCCGGCATCGAAGCGGGCGTAGCCGCGGCTGTCGGTCTTGACGGTGCCCAGCACCTCGTTGTTGCGGGCGATCAGGCGCACATTGGCGTTGACCACCGGCGTGGCGGCGGCAAGCGAGCGCACGAAGGTGTGCATGCCGTCGTCGCCGTTGATGGCGGTGAGACCGAGATCGGAAACGACGAACCACTGCGTGGCGGCATTGCGATAGCTATCGTCCTCCTTCTTGGTCGAGGCGTAGGCGGCCAGCACGTAGACGCCGGGCTGCAGCTTGGGGATGGCCTCGGCGATGGGGAAGGCCGTAGTCACGTCCTCGTTGAGACGCGTCGCCACGCTCAGCTCGCCGGCATAGACCTGGGTGCCGGTGCGGTCTTTGAGCGCGTTGATGTCATAGGAGGAGATCTGCTTGGCGAAGTCGCCGCTCTGCAGCGTCTGCGCCAGGCTGCGGTCGCCGATGCGGTAAACCTCCACGCTGACCTTGTCGGTGTTGACGGTGACGAGCGGGATGCCCTGCTGGCCACGGTTGGGCAGCACGTAGCCGCGCCCCGAGGCGCGCACGGACGGCGCGCGATCCTTCACGTAGACGGCAAGCTCCGCGGTCTTCGCCAGCTTCTCGCCGATCGCCGAGGGCAAGCCCTCGCGCACCTGCACCTCGTAGCGCCGGCCATGGGCGAGGCCGTCCAGGCAGATCTGGCGTGCTTCGGCGGTGACCGACAGCGGGTCCTTGCCGTCCATCATGAAATACTGCGACCAGTCGACCTGCCCCGAAGCCAGGCGTTCGG
>VBAB01000507.1:5467-6206 GCA_005888525.1 Alphaproteobacteria bacterium | reverse complement strand
CTCGAGGGCGCCTGCGAGAAGCTGGTCGAGAACGAGGACGTGCGCGAGTTCTATCTGGGCCACAAGGAAACGGCAGTGCGCGGCAAGAAGCGCTGGAAGCGCACCAAACGCTGGAGATAGGGCTGTGACGCGGAAATATCCAGTTCGTGTCATCCCGGTGCTTGTCACCGGGATCCAGCCATCCGCAATCTCCGGAGCGATCTGATGGATGGATCCCGGCAACGAGTGCCGGGATGACGACGGTTTGCTTTGGTTTGGGTCGCTGGCAGAACGACGGGACGGCAGCTATGGACACATTGGAAGCTCAGCCGATTGCGCTCGACGGCCACACCACGGTGCCGGGCCTATTCTGGCATCGGGTGACCACCAAGCCCGACAAGATCGCCATGCGCGAGAAGGACCGCGGCATCTGGAAGGCCTACACCTGGGGACAGTATGGCGAGGCGGCCAAGGCCATCGGCTCGGGCCTCATCGCGCTCGGGCTGCAGCCGGGAGAGCGTGCCGCCATCCTGTCGGAGAACAACAAGGAGTGGCTGTTCTGCGATCTGGGCGTGCTGTGTGCCGCCGGGGTCTCCACCGGCATCTATCCCACGGATTCGCCAGCGCAGCTCGAGTATCTGATCAACGATTGCGACGCCAAGTACCTGTTCGTGGAGGACGAGGAGCAGCTCGACAAGATTCTGGCCGTGCGCGAGCGCACGCCGGGCTTGCGGAAGATCATCGTCTTCGACATGGAGGG